>JBOGIE010000148.1:0-7295 GCA_050742435.1 Acidimicrobiales bacterium
CGGGCGGCCGCGGCGGGGAACCGGTCGCACAGCTGCACCGCGGCCCGCAGGTTCCAGCGGGCGAGCACGTTGGTGTAGGCGTTGTCGTCGACCGTCTCGTGGTACTCGTCGGGACCGATGACCTCGCAGATGTGGTGCCGGCCGTCGCCCGCCACGGTGGTGCGCGAGGCCCAGAACCGGGCGGTCTCCACCACGATCTCCGCGCCCATGTCCTCCACGAACCGGTCGTCGCCGGTGACCTGCCAGTACTGCCACACCGCCCAGGCCACGTCGGCGGCGATGTGGTGCTCCTCGACGCCGGTGAGGATGGTCAGGCGGGTGCCGTCGGGCAGGTGGACGTACTCGGGAGTCGTCTCCTCGCCCGTGTCGGCCGACTCCCAGGCGTAGAGCGCGCCCTGGTAGCCGAGGCGGGCGGCCTTGGCCCGGGCCGCCGGCAGCGTGCGGTGCCGGTAGGCGAGCAGGGCGCGGGCCGTCTCGGGGTGGGTCCAGATGAAGAAGGGCAGGACGAAGACCTCGGTGTCCCAGAACACGTGGCCGCGGTAGCCGGGGCCGCTCAGCGACCGGGCCCCGACCGACGCCCGGTCGCTCTCGGGGTCGCCGGCGATGATCAGGTGGTAAAGGGCGAAGCGCAGGTCCCGCTGGGCCAGTGGGTCGCCGTCGACCACGACGTCGGCGCCCACCCAGCGCTCCCGCCACGCCTGGCGGTGGCGGGCCAGGAGCGTCCCCCGGCCGCTCTCCAGGCTCCGGGCCAGGGCCTCGTGGGCCGGGCCGTCACGTTCGACGGCCACCACCCGGGTGATCCGCCCGTCCTCCTCCTCGGTCGACAGGGCGAACCACACCTCGCCCCCGTCCCGGCCCTGGATCCGAACCTGGGCGCCCCGGCCGGTCACCTCGGCCTCCACCGCTTCCACCGCGCCGGTCGGGGTCGGCAGGGGGACGTCGCCCGCCATCGTCGCCCCTTCGGCATGCAGAACGAGCAGGCGCCGGTCGGCCAGCGAGGCGAACCGAGCCGAGCGGAAGCCCGGCGACTGGCGGAAGAGCACGCCATGGCGCAGGTCGAGGGTGCGGGCCCGGGACGCGTCGTCGCCCCCCGGAACCTGCAGCTCGGTCCACCGCGGTCCACGCACCAGCTCCGGCCCGGCCTGCCCGTCCGGGTCCTGGCCGTAGACGCCGGCCACGTACGTGGCGGGCGAGGAGTGGGGGCCATCCTCCTCCAGCGACCCCCGCGTGCCGGTGCGGCCGTTGCCCACAGTCAGCCACGACTCGACCTCCCGCTCGCGCTGCGGGTTCGAGCCGTCGACCTCCAGCCGCCACGACGGGTCGGGCACGGGGGTGAGGTCGTCGGCCTGGGCGTGGAGCACGGCGTCGAGACCGTCGGCACCGTCCACCACGACCAGCGCGCCCTCCGGAGCGCCCTCGCCCACGAGCCGGTGGCGCGCCCAGTCGGCGGCGTCGCCCCGGCCGGACCAGTGGACCAGCCGGCCGGGCCGGTCGCCGGGGTGGCCCAGGGCGGCAGCCGCCGCCGCGGTGGCGGGCGAGGGCAGGAGGACCACGTCGACCCCCCGGGACAGGAGCTGGGCCAGCCGGCCGGAGAGCTCCGCCGCGGGCCCGTCCCAGTCGACCACGACCACCTCGACGGCTCCGGTGCGCATCAAGCGCCGGAGGCTACAGCCCTACGGGCAGAGCGTTGGACGCCGGCCCTCAGCTGATGATCGTGCCGCGCGCGTGCAGCTGGGCCATCACGACCAGGCCGGTGGTCGAGACGGCCAGCAGGGCCCGGGTGAGCCACACCCGGCGGTAGAGCAGGTCGGCGGCCACGGCGAAGCACGGGAAGGCGGCCAGGCAGTACCGGCCCATTCCCACGAAGTCCTTGGTGGAGATGGCGGTGACGACCACGGCGAAGGTGACGAAGATGCCGTAGCCCCAGCCGAACCGGCGGAAGACGCTGGGGATGAAGGCCGCGGTGACGACCGTGGCCAGCGCGTTGACGAACAGGTGCCCGAAATGGCCGTTGTCCCAGGGCCCGTTCCACATGGCCTGGAACCAGCGGACCTTGAACCAGGTCTGAGGCCCCGGCGGCTGGTCCCAGCCCAGGGCGCCCGCGGTATCCAGGAACCCGAGCGGCTGGCCGAAGCGGAGCCAGAGGAAGGCCGAGAAGGCCACCAGCCCGAGCGGGGCGAGAAGCAGGCCGGCGTCCGCAGGCCGCATCCGGCTCCAGGCCTCCCGGGGCCAGGCCCGCCACGGCCCCGTGAAGGTCCGGATCCGGCCGAGGAGGCCCTTGCGCTCGAGGGCCAGCACCCACAGCCCAAGCACGAGGGCCACGCCCACCGGGCGGCTGGCCGTGGCCACGAGCCCGGCCAGCCCGGCCAGCACCGGCCGGTCCCGCTCCAGGGCCAGGAAGGCGGCGAGGGCGGCGACGAGGAACAGGGCGTCGGCGTACACCGCGCCCATGAGGTAGAAGGCGAAGGGATAGAGCAGGAACAGGAAGACGGCCAGGCGGGCTCGAGCCGGGCCGAGCTTGGCCACGCACCAGCGGTGGAAGAGCACCGCCACCCCCAGGCCGCAGGCCACGGTGATGAGGACGCCGGCCACCAGCGGGCCGCCCACGACCCAGCCGAGGAAGCGCATGGAGAGGGGAAAGGCGGGAAAGAAGGCGATGGGCGACTGCCGACCGGGACGGAAGAACAGGTAGCCGCGGCGGGCGATCCCCGCGTACCACCAGCCGTCCCACCAGCCGAAGGCGTCGGCCCAGCTCTCGCCCTGGATGTTGCGGTGGAGCGGGTGCATGCGCGGGAGGTGGGCGTGGGCGAGGATCGAGATGGCGAGAACCGCGCCGGCCACTCCGGCGTAGACCAGGACCGGGAACCACCGGTCCCGGCGGTCACCGCCCCGGCCCGGGGGCGCGCCGGCCGGGCGCCTGGCGGGCGGAGCCTCCACACCGGCACTGGCACGCGCGCCGCCGCGGCTGACCTCCGTGTCCCACATCTGCGTCGAGTTGCCCCCCAGGGAACGTTCGGCCCGGCGAGGATAGAGGGCGTCAGGGCGGGTGGGCCAGAGCTGGTTCAGGTCGCCGTGGGCAGGCCCAGCACCGACCAGCCGCGGTCGGGGAAGCCGGTGGCCTCGGCCACCCGGGCCGAGGGGGTGTTGCCCGGGCCGTGGAGGTAGATGGGAGCCGCGCCGCCCCGCAGGATGGCGGCCGAGGCTCTGGCGACCAGGGCCTTGGCCAGCCCCCGGCCCCGCCAGGCGTCCTCGGTGGCGACCGCCAGCTCGTGGCCCAGTTCGTCGTGACGCTTGATGCCCAGGCCGGCGACGTACTGCCCGTCCTCCCGCACGACCAGCACGTGCCCGCCGAACGGGCGCAGCCAGGCCGGCACGTCGGGATCGTCGGCCGGGACCCACTCCCCGATCGGGTCGACGGGAGGAGCGGACACCGCGTAGCGGTACACGCCCCGACCGACCACCCCGCCCGGCTGACCCAGGGCGTGGGGAATGCAGTCGAGCACCGACTCCAGCCCCGGGCCCGCGGCCCGGACCTTCTCCAACCGGCCCGGGGGCACCGACACGACCGCCCCCCCAGGCGTGCTGACCCCGGCCAGCGGGCGGACGGCGCCGTCCCAGCAGGGCAGCACCCGCCGCTCGGACGCCACGACCGTCACCTCGCCGACCGGCGGCCAGGCGCCGAGCCAGCTGCGCAGATGGCGGGCCAGCCGGTCCTCCACCTCGACGGGGGAAGGGAGGGGGCCGTCTGCGTCCATGCCGGACCAGGATGGCAGCCCTGCCCGGGACCGGCCGTCACCGGGGCGACGGGCCGTGGCCTCAGCGGTAGGCCGCAGCCTGGATGGCGTAGAGGTCGGCGTAGAGGCCGCCGCCGGCCATGAGCTGGTCGTGGGTGCCGGACGCCACCATCCGGCCGCGGTCGAGGACCACGATGAGGTCGGCCAGCCGGACGGTGGAGAAGCGGTGGGAGATGAGCACGGTCACCGCCCCCCACTGGGCGGCGGCTTCGGAGGCGGCGGCCGCGTAGCGCTCGAACAGGGCGTGCTCGGCGGCGGCGTCGAGCCCCGAAGTCGGCTCGTCGAGGATCAACAGCAGCGGCGCCTCGTCCATCAGGGCCCGGGCGATGGCCACCTTCTGCCACTGCCCCTCCGACAGCTCGGCCCCGCCCGAGAACTGCTTGCCCAGTTGGGTCTCCAGGCCCTCGGCAAGTCCCGCTCCCAGGTCGGCTGCCTGGCTGCGCGCCAGCGCCGCCTCCACCGCGGGGACGTCGCCGATCCGTTCGAGGAGCACGACGCCGACCGACTCGCGCAGCACGAACTCGAACCGGGCGAAGTCCTGGAATCCGGCGGACAGGCGCGCCCGCCACTCGTCGACCGGGAGGCGCCGAAGGTCCACCCCGTCGACCAGCACCTCCCCCACCGTCGGCTCGTAGCACCGCGACAGCAGCTTCACGAGCGTGGTCTTGCCGGCCCCGTTCTCACCCACCACGGCGATGACCGAGCCAGCCGGGAGGTGGAGGTCGACCTCCGAGAGGACGTCGACGTCGGTCCCCGGATACCGGAATCCCACGCTCTGCCGCTCGATGCCTCGCGCCAGCCGCTTCGGGACCGGCGCCGGGTCGCCCACCGGACGGCGGGCGGCGGCGGCATAGTCACGAAGCCACAGGAGGCGCTGGACGGCGCGGTAGATGCCGGCCGACTCGATGGCCAGGCCCACCGCCCGGCTCACCTGCCCGCTGACGTCGCTGGCCACGGCCACGACCAGCAGCACGTCGCCGGGCGTCGCCGTCCCGTCGGCGGCCAGGGCCACGGCGAAGACGATGGCCGCGACGTAGCCGGCGGCGAAGGCCAGCCATCCCAGGGCGCGCACCAGGCCCGACCGCAGCTTGGCCCGGGCCATGGCGACGGTGACCTCCTCCCACACCTCGCCATGGCGGCGGATGACCTCCTCGCCCAGGCCGAAGATGCGCTGCTCCTTGGCCGGTGCCGGGCGGGTGGCCAGCTCGAAGAGGTGGTCCTGCTGGCGCACCCGCTCGGCGGTGGCCTCGTTCGCCGCTTCGACGATCCGGTTGGCCCGGGCGCCGGTCCACACCGAGGGCAGGGCGAGGAGGGGAAGGACCAGCAGCAGGGGGTGGACGCTGGCCAGCAGGACCGCGGTCACGCAGATGCGCACGACCAGGGAGATCCCCCGGCCCCCCGCGCCGACGAAGTTGGTCAGGAGGCGGCTCTGGTTCCGGATGAGGGTGAGGCGATCGGCGTACTCCGGACGCTCGTGGTGCTCGATGCCCGGAACACGGCCGGCACAGCGCATGACGTCCTGCATCAGGACGAGGGAGCTGGACTCGTGCAGGTCCTGGAAGAGCGCTCCCGACCACACAGTGAGCACACCCGAGAGGGCCCGCGACCCGGCAAGGCCCAGAGCGGCGAGCACGACGGTGTGCCGCTCGCCGCCGGCCGCCCCGTCGACCATGAGCTTGAGCCACAGGCCGATGAGCACGCTGCCGCCCATGGCGGCCACCACGTCGAGGGCGACCGCGGCCAGCGCCTTGCGGGGGTCGTCGCGACGGAGGGCGTCCCAGAGCAGCCCGAAGGCCGGGAGGAGGTCACCCATCGAAGCGGGACGCCTGCAGGGCGAACATCCGGGCATAGGTGCCCCGGGCGGCGATCAGGTCCTCGTGGGCGCCCTCTTCAGTCACGCGGCCCTGTTCGAGGACGCAGATGCGCTGGGCCCGGCGGACAGTCGAGAAGCGGTGGGAGACCAGCAGGGTGGTGACCGGCGCGGCGTCGCCGGCCGGGTCCGAGGACGACACCAGGGCCAGCAGGTGCTCGAACAACTCGGCTTCGGCCCGGACGTCGAGGTTGGCGGTGGGCTCGTCGAGCGCCAGCACGCCCGCTCCTCCGTGGACGGCGAGCAGGGCGCGGGCCAGCGCCACCCGCTGCCACTCGCCGCCCGAAAGGTCGGCCCCGTCGGTGTAGCCCCTGGACAGCACGGTCTGCCAGCCCCCGGGCAGCTCCTCGATGACGCCCAGCACGCCGGCCCGGGCCGCGGCGTGACGTAGGGCGTCGGGCTCGGCCATCCGGGGAACGCAGCCGAACCCGACGTTCTCGGTAGCCGGCAGCTGGTAGCGGACGAAGTCGGCGAAGATCACCGCCAGCCGGTTGCGCCAGGAGGCGAGGTCCAGCTGGCGAAGGTCGACCCCGTCGATGAGGATGCGGCCCGACGACGGCTCGTACAGCCCGGCCAGCAGCTTGAGCAGCGTCGTCTTGCCCGCCCCGTTCGCCCCGACGATGGCCAGCGACGAGCCGGCCTCCACGGTGAGGTCGAGGTGCTCGAACACCGGCCGGCCGTCGGGATAGGCGAAGCCCACGCCCTCGAACAGGATGGGCGTGGCGGGGAAGGTGGTCGGCGGGCACGCTCCCTGCGGGAGCGGCGGCTCTGGCTGCGGCCGAGCGCTCCTCCAGGGCGGTCAGGGCCGGGAGCGACGCGGTGCCGAAGTCGATCTGGTACTCCTCGAAGCCGAGACCGCCCAGGGCCAGGAGCTGCAGCGACGCCTGCAGGACCACGGCGAGGGTGCCCAGGTCGAGCCGGCCGTCGAGGGCGGCCCACCCGGCGACGAGGAAGGCCACGGCGTGCAGCGGGGCGACGAGGAGGTGGTAGGCGGCCAGGCGCCGCTGGGTCCGGTGGCGGAGGACCGACATGGCCCCGGTGACCTCCCGCCACACCTGCCCGTGCCGGGCCAAGATCCACTCCGGCAGCCCGAAGACCCGGGTCTCCTTGGCCGCCGGCGGCTCCATGACCAGCCCGCTGAGGTACCGCGCTCGCCGGTAGGACGGCAGGTGGTCGTCGAACGCCATCGCCAGGGCCAGGTTGTCGCGATGGTGAGGCCGGCGGTAGAGGAGCGTCCCGACCAGCATGGCGACGGCCAGCCAGGCGGAGAAGCGGGCGATCAAGAGGGTGGCGCCCACCGCCTGGGCGTAGCGGGCGCCCAGTCCGACCACGCCCACCGCCGCACCGCCCGGCGTCGCCGGCCGGAAGGGCCCGGCCCGCGCCCCGGCCAGCTCGACGAGGTCCTGTACCTCCGGCTCCTCGACGAGGGCGACGCCCGGCGGGGCGCCGGCCGCCCTCATGGCCCGGGCCCGCAGGTAGCCGTCGATGCGGCTGGACGCCCGGTAGACCAGGACGCTGCGAACGGGGTCGAGGATCTGGCGGGCGGCGAACAGTCCGGCCAGGAGGGCCAGCGGCCCCTGCACCGCGCCGACGCTCGGTGCGGTGGTGACGCGGCCGACCAGCCGGCCGGT
>JBOGIE010000149.1:0-7202 GCA_050742435.1 Acidimicrobiales bacterium
CCCGGGGCCCACCTGGCCCCGCAACAGGGCGGCCAGGTCCACCCGCACCAGGATCTTGGCTATGGGACGGGCGCCGGCCGGGCCCCACCGCCGCGGGCCAGCTCGGCCAGGGCGTCGGCGGCGTAGGTGGTGGTCTTGCCCGACCCGTTGGGGCCCAGGAAGCCGAACACCCCGCCCTCGGGGACCGAAAGATCGAGCCCGTCGAGCGCCACGACCGGGGGCCGCCGGAGCCGCCGGTACTCCTTGCGCAACCCGGTCAGCTCGATCACCGCCACCGGCACGGTGTAGCACCGAAGGGGTCGGTGAGCGCCCTCGGTAGGATTCGAACCTACGCACCCGCCTCCGGAGGGCGGTGCTCTATCCCCTGAGCTACGAGGGCCTGCTCGCCCCCGATCGTATCTCCCGCTACCGCACGTGCGGGCGCCGGTAGGATCTCGGGGTGGGCAAGCTGACGGTGCTGGTGATCGACGACGATCCGGTGATCCTCGAGCTGCTGCGCGTCAACTTCGAGATCGAGGGGTTCGACGTCATCTGCGCCATCGACGGTGAAGAGGGCCTGCAGCGGGCCCACGAGCAGCATCCCGACGTGGTGATCTCCGACATCATGATGCCCCGCCGCGACGGGCTCCAGCTCCTGACCGACCTGAAGGGCGACCCCCAGACCCACGACCTCCCGGTCATCCTCCTCTCGGCCAAGGCCCAGAAGGCCGAGGTCCAGCAGGGCCTCGACCTGGGCGCCGACGACTACATCACCAAGCCGTTCGACCCGCTGGAGCTGATCGACCGGCTCAACGCGGTGATGAGCCGGCCGCGGCGCTGATCCCGGGCCCATGCCGATGATCGAGGACATACTCACCTCCTCCTTGCGCGGCGCGCTCGTCGCCCTGGGGGTCGACCCCCTGCCCGCCCGCATACCGGTCGAGCGGTCGAACCGGCCGGAGCTGGGCGACTGGTCGTCGAGCGTGGCCCTGGCCGCGGCCAAGGCCAGCGGGCGCAAGCCGCGGGAGCTGGCCGACGCCGTGGCCGAACGGCTGATGTCCGATCCGCCTCCGTACGTGTCGTCGGTCTCGGTGGCCGGTCCGGGGTTCGTCAACTTCCGGCTCCACGACCGGTGGCTCCACGACGTCCTGCACGAGGTGATCGACCAGGGGGTCGAGGGCTACGCCCGCCACGACGCCGGCCACGGCGAGCAGGTCAACCTGGAGTTCGTCAGCGCCAACCCCACCGGCCCGCTCCACGTGGGCGCCGGGCGGTGGGCGGCCTACGGGGACTCGCTACGCCGGATCATGGCCCGCTGCGGGTACGGGGTGCACCGGGAGTACTACGTCAACGACCGGGGCGTGCAGATGGGGCTGTTCGCGGCCTCGCTCACCGCGGCCAAGGCCGGCCTTCCGACGCCGGAAGACGGCTACAAGGGCCAGTACATCACCGACTGGGCGGCGGAGATGCCCGACGACGCCGACCCCGCGGTCTGGGCCCACGAGCGGGTCCTGGCCGACATCGGCGGCACCCTGGCCCGCATGGGCGTGGAGTTCGACACCTGGTTCAGCGAGCGGTCGATGGTCGACTCCGGGGCCATCGACACCGCCCTCGCCGACCTGCGCAGCCACGGCCACGTCTACGAGGCCGAGGGGGCCGTCTGGCTGCGGACCACCGACCTGGGCCTGGCCAAGGACGAGGTCCTGGTCAAGACGGGCGGGGAGCCGACCTACCTGCTGGGCGACATCGCCTACCACCGCGACAAGTTCACCCGGGGCTTCACCCGGCTCATCGACGTCTGGGGCGCCGACCACCACGGCCACGTGGCCCGGCTCAAGGCGGGCGTCCAGGCCCTGGGCCACGACCCGTCCGAGCTGGAGGTCGTCCTGGGCCAGCTGGTCACCGTGCAACGCGCCGGTGAAGTGGTCCGCATGGGCAAGCGCAGCGGCCAGTTCGTGGAGCTGGCCGACCTGCTCGACGAGGTGGGGCCCGACGTCGCCCGCCTCACCTTCCTCCTCCAGTCCATCGACACCCGCCAGACGTTCGACATCGACACGGTCGTGTCCAAGTCCATGGACAACCCGGTGTTCTACGTCCAGTACGCCCACGCCCGGATCGCCTCGATCGGCCGGGTGGCGGCCGAGCGCAACGTGGCCCGGTACCCGCTGGAGATGGTCGACATGTCGGTGCTCACCCATGCAAGGGAGCTCGACCTCCTGCGCAGCCTGGGCGAGCTGCCCGATGTGGTCCTGGAGGCCTGCACCACCCGGGCGCCCCACAAGGTGGCCACGTGGGCCAGGGAGCTGGCCGGGCGCTTCCACGGCTTCTACCACGACTGCTACGTGATGGGGGAGGGCGTGAGCCACGAGCTGACCCAGGCCCGGCTGTGGCTGGTCGAGGCGGCCCGGACCGGGCTGGCCGTGGGCCTCGACCTCCTCGGGGTCAGCGCGCCCGACTCGATGTGAAGCACCGCGAGCATCACGCTCGGGGGGCCGCTCGGGCCCTGGCGCGCCACCTCCTGCCGGACACCGCCGCGGTCGGGCGGGACGGCCGGCTCTCGGTGGGCGGCTGCGACGTGCTCGACCTGGCCGAGGAGCACGGCACCCCCCTCTTCGTCTACGACGAGGCCCACCTGCGGGCCCGCTGCCGGGAGGCGGTGGCCGCCTTCGGCGACGGGGTGGCCTACGGGTCCAAGGCCTTCCTGTGCCTGGCCATGGCCCGCCTGGTCCACCAGGAGGGCATGCGGGTCGACGTGGCCACGGGCGGGGAGCTGCACGTGGTGCTGACCGCCGGCGTGCCCCCCGAGCGGATCGTCCTCCACGGCAACAACAAGTCGCCCGAGGAGCTGCGCCGGGCCCACGACCTCGGCATCCGGGTGGTCGTCGACTCCTTCGACGAGCTGGACCGGCTGGAGCGGCTCCACGAGGAGGACGGCCGGCCGACGACGGTCATGGTGCGGGTCACGCCGGGCGTGGAGGCCCACACCCACGAGTACGTGATGACCGGCCAGGTCGACTCCAAGTTCGGCCTGGGCCTGGCCGGCGGTGACGCGGCCAAGGCGGTCGAGCACGTCCAGCTCCACCCCGCCTTCGACCTGGCCGGCATCCACGCCCACATCGGCAGCCAGATCTTCCTGCTCCGGTCGTTCGAGAAGGCGGTCGAGATCCTGGCCGCCTTCGTGGCGCCGCTCGACGTCGCCGAGCTGTGCCTGGGCGGCGGGCTGGGCGTGCCGTACGTGGAGGGGGAGGACGCCCCCTCGATCACCGAGTGGGCCGCGGTGCTGCACGAGGCGTGCGACGCCGCCGGCATCGGCGCCCAGATCACGGTGGAACCGGGCCGGGCCATCGCCGCCGCCGCCGGGCTCACCCTCTACCGGGTGGGGACGGTGAAGGACATCCCCGGCGTGCGCACCTACGTGTCGGTCGACGGAGGGATGAGCGACAACCCCCGCCCGGTCCTCTACGGCAGCGGGTACGAGGCCTTCCTGCCCCGGTCGACCCTGGCCGCGCGGCCCCGCACGGTCACCGTGGTGGGCAAGCACTGCGAGTCGGGCGACGTGGTCGTGCGCGATGCCCGGGTGCCGCCCGACCTGGCCGTGGGCGACGTCCTGTGCACGCCGGTCACCGGCGCCTACGGGCACTCCATGGCGTCGAACTACAACAAGGTCCCGCGCCCGCCCGTGCTCTTCGTGCGGGACGGGCAGGCGCGGGTCGTCGTCCGCCGGGAGACGTTCGACGACCTGGTCCGCCTGGACGAGTAGGCCCCGCGCTTAGGCGGGGACGGCGAGCCGGCTGGGCCGGGCGGCGTCCAGGGCGGCGCTGACCGCGTCCGGCTCCATGGTCGCCCGCATGATGCGCCACGGCAGCCCGTCGCCCGCCCGTTCCTGGTAGACGACGTGGATGAGGCCGTCCCGGTCGAGGACGGCGGTGCCGTGGCCGTTCTCGCCCGCGCCGCCCGGCCCCGAGGGCTCCACGGCCGCGCCCAGCACCACGTAGGGACCGCTGGCCTCCTCGGCCACGGCGAGGAGCAGGCGCTGGCGATGGCCCCGCGGCCGGTCGGGGAGGAAGCACACCGCGGTGAGCAGCACGCCGCCGTCCGGCAGCGCCAGCAGCTGCGGCCCCTCCAGGCCCCACTCGTAGTCGGCGGCCCCGAGCTGGTTGTGGCAGGGCACCTGGGCGTGGTCGAGGATGCAGCCCAGGCGGCTCCAGGGGCCCTCGCATCCGCCGCTGCGGCTGCGGGCCAGGTACAGGTCGGGCTGGCCGACCACGGTCATGGCCGCGTAGGCCAGGTACCGCTCGCCGTCGATCTCGGCCGCGTCCGGGTCGTAGACGCCGGCTTCGCCCCTGCGGGCGTCGGACCGGAGCGCCACCCCGGCGCCCACGAACGTGGCGCCCCCGTCGTCGGAGACCAGGTGCTCGATGTCGCCCCCGAGCACGTTGAAGTGGTGCTGGAGGAACAGGTGGAGGCGGTGGCCCTCGGCCACCACACCGGGGGCACATTGGTACCGGATGCCGTCGACACCCCTGAGGCGGGGCGGCGGCGCCTCGGTCCACGGCCCGCCCACCGCGGGAGCGGTGCAGTGCAGAAGCTCGGGCGGGCCGTCCGGCCGGCAGCCGGTGCCGAAGAGGTGCCAGCGGGTGCCGTCGAAGGCCGGCGACGGGTCCTTCAGGTCCGGGTAGCGGCGCGGTTCGTACAGGGTCCCGTGGTAGGTGACAGGCAGCTGGGCCACCGTCGGCCTGGCCGGGCGGATCACCGCCGGTCCTGGGGATTGCACGTGGTCGCTCCTGTCCCGCCAGGCCCTCCCTTCCTCCGCGGGACGGCGTCCAAGTGGCTGTGCGCTCAACCGTTGCCCGGGGTGTACCCCGGGTGGCGAGATATCCACACGCCGGCGGCGGCCCGGACCGGCCGTTGTACGGTGGACCGGATGGACGGCAACTCCACCGCCACCGCGTTCGGGCACGCAGCCGTGCGCGTCGGCGTGCTCGGCTACGGCAACGTGGGCGCGGCGGTCGTCCAGCTCATCGCCGAGAACGGCGACACCATCGCCGCCCGCACCGGCCTACGCCTGGAGGTGACCCGGGTGGCCGTCCGCCACCTGGCCAAGCTCAGGGCCGGCTTCTCCACCTTCACCGCCGACGCGGCGTCGGTCGTCGTCGACCCCGAGGTCGACCTGGTGGTCGAGGTGATGGGCGGGCTGCACCCGGCCAAGGAGCTGGTGCTGGCCGCCCTCAAGGCCGGCAAGCCGGTGGTGACGGCCAACAAGGAGCTCATGGCCGCGGCCGGAGCCGAGCTCTTCGACGCCGCGGCCAAGGCCGGTGTCGACCTGCTGTTCGAGGCCGCCGTGGCCGGGGCCATCCCGCTCATGCGCCCGCTGCGCGAGTCGCTGGCGGGGGACCGCATCGAGCGGGTGCTGGGCATCGTCAACGGGACCACCAACTTCATCCTCACCCGGATGGCCGAGTCGGGGCAGTCGTTCGACGAGGCCCTGGCCGAGGCCCAGGAGCTGGGCTACGCCGAGCGCGACCCGACCGCCGATGTGGAGGGCCACGACGCCGCGGCCAAGGCGGCGATCATCGCCAGCCTGGCCTTCGGCGTACGGGTGGTGGCGGGCGACGTGTACCGCGAGGGGATCACCGACGTCAGCGCCGACGACATCCGCATGGCCGGTCGCCTCGGGTACGTCGTCAAGCTCCTGGCCGTGATCGACGCCGTCGACGGCGCGGTGGCCGTGCGGGTCCACCCGGCCATGGTGCCGGTCGCCCATCCACTGGCCTCGGTGCGGGAGTCGTTCAACGCCGTGTTCGTGGAAGGGGCGGCGGCCGGCGAGCTGATGTTCTACGGGCGGGGGGCGGGCGGGCGGCCGACGGCCAGCGCCGCCCTGGGCGACGTGATCGACGCCGCCGCCAACCTCCGCCAGGGGACCTCGGCCGGCGTCCCCGGCCTGGCCTCGGCCCGCATCCGGCCCATGGACGAGGTCCGCTCGCAGTACTACCTGTCGCTCGACGTGGCCGACCGTCCCGGTGTCCTGGAGCAGGTGGCCGCGGCCTTCGCCCGCCACCTCGTGTCCATCGTCCAGGTGCTCCAGGTGGGCATGGGGGAGGAGGCCCGCCTGGTCCTGGTCACCCACACCGCCATGGAGCGGGCCATGCAGGCCACCGTCGCCGACCTGCGGGAGCTGGAGAGCGTCGACCGGGTGGGGACCCTGCTGCGCGTGATCGGGGCGGAGTAGGTGGGGAAGCCGGGATGGCGGGGCGTCATCGAGGAGTACCGGGAGTTCCTTCCGGTCGACGAGGCGTCGCCGGTCGTCACCCTGCACGAAGGGGCGACACCACTCCTCCACGCCCTGCGGCTGTCGGAGCGGGTGGGCGCCGAGGTGTGGCTCAAGGTCGAGGGGGCCAACCCGACCGGCTCGTTCAAGGACCGGGGGATGACGCTGGCCATCTCCAAGGCGGTGGAGGAGGGGGCCAAGGCGGTGGTGTGCGCGTCCACGGGCAACACGTCGGCCTCGGCCGCGGCCTACGCCACCCGGGCGGGGCTGACCTGCGCGGTGCTCATCCCCGAGGGCTACATCGCCCTGGGCAAGATGGCCCAGGCGCTCGTCCACGGGGCCCGGGTGCTGCAGATCCGGGGCAACTTCGACCACGCCTTCGAGCTGGTCAAGGAGCTGGCCGAGCGGGAGCCGATCACCATCGTCAACTCGGTGAACCCCTACCGGATCGAGGGCCAGAAGACGGCCGCCTTCGAGATCGTCGACGTGCTCGGCGACGCCCCCGACGTGCACTGCATCCCCGTGGGCAACGCCGGCAACATCTCGGCCTACTGGAAGGGCTACCGCCAGTACCAGGACGCCGGGCGGGCCACCGGGCTGCCGGCCATGTTCGGGTTCCAGGCCGAGGGCGCGGCCCCGATCGTGCTCGGCCACCCGGTCGCCCATCCCGAGACTGTCGCCACCGCCATCCGGATCGGCAACCCGGCGTCGTGGCGGGGAGCGGTCGCCGCGTCGAGCGAGTCGGGCGGGGCCATCGTGGCCGTGTCGGACCAGGAGATCCTGTCCGCCTACCGGTTCCTGGCCGGCACCGAGGCGGTGTTCTGCGAGCCGGCCTCCGCGGCGTCCGTGGCCGGCCTGCTCAAGGTGGGCGTGCCCGAGGGCGCCCGTACGGTGGTCTGCACCCTGACCGGCCACGGCCTCAAGGACCCCGACCGCGCCATCGCCGAGATCGCCG
>JBOGIE010000150.1:0-7167 GCA_050742435.1 Acidimicrobiales bacterium
GACCCGCGAGCTGGCCCAGGTGCCGCAGGTCGCGGGCGTCGGCTGAGAGGGGTTAGGGACACGTGGCGAAGTTCGGGGATGGCGGGGAGCTGCTGAAGTGCTCGTTCTGC
Organism: Acidimicrobiales bacterium; assembly: GCA_050742435.1. Taxonomy (GTDB): domain Bacteria; phylum Actinomycetota; class Acidimicrobiia; order Acidimicrobiales; family AC-14; genus CADCTB01. The sequence continues at coordinate 111 of JBOGIE010000150.1, forward strand.
GGAAAGTCGCAGAAGCAGGTCAAGAAGCTCATCGCCGGTCCGGGCGTCTACATCTGCGACGAATGCATCGATCTCTGCAACGAGATCATCGAGGAGGAGCTCTCCGAGACCTCCGAGGTCCGCTTCGACGAGCTGCCCAAGCCCCGTGAGATCTACGAGTTCCTGAACGACTACATCATCGGCCAGGACCAGGCCAAGAAGATCCTCTCCGTCGCCGTCTACAACCACTACAAGCGGGTCCAGGTCGGCGCCCACACCGACTCCGACGTGGAGCTGGCCAAGTCCAACATCCTCCTGCTCGGCCCCACCGGCTGTGGCAAGACCCTGCTGGCCCAGACGCTGGCCCGCATGCTCAACGTCCCCTTCGCCATCGCCGACGCCACCGCGTTGACCGAGGCCGGCTACGTGGGCGAGGACGTCGAGAACATCCTGCTCAAGCTGATCCAGGCCGCCGACTACGACGTCAAGAAGGCCGAGACCGGCATCATCTACATCGACGAGATCGACAAGATCGCCCGCAAGAGCGAGAACCCGTCGATCACCCGCGACGTATCGGGCGAGGGCGTGCAGCAGGCCCTGCTCAAGATCCTGGAGGGCACCACCGCCTCGGTTCCGCCCCAGGGGGGCCGCAAGCACCCCCACCAGGAGTTCATCCAGATCGACACCACCAACATCCTCTTCATCTGCGGTGGGGCGTTCGCCGGGCTGGAGAAGATCATCGAGAGCCGCATCGGCTCCAAGGGCGTGGGCTTCGGGGCCGACCTCCGCCGGCGCGACGACAAGGACGTGGGCGCGGTGCTGTCCAAGGTCCTGCCCGAGGACCTGCTCAAGTTCGGCCTCATCCCCGAGTTCGTGGGCCGGCTGCCGGTCATCGGCGCGGTCTCCAACCTCGACCAGGAGGCGCTCGTCCGCATCCTCAAGGAGCCCAAGAACGCCCTGGTCAAGCAGTACCACCGCATCTTCGAGCTGGACGACGTGGAGCTGGAGTTCACGGGCGACGCCTTGGAAGCGATCTCCGGGCAGGCCCTGCTCCGGGGCACCGGCGCCCGCGGCCTGCGGGCCATCCTCGAAGAGGTGCTGCTCAACGTGATGTACGACCTGCCGAGCCGCCAGGACATCGGCAAGTGCGTCATCGACCGGTCGGTGGTCATGCAGAAGGTGAACCCCACCCTCGTGCCGCGCTCCGAGCCCTCCCGCCCGGCCAACCGGCCTCGGCGAGCCGCGTCCTAGCTGGCCGGGCGGCATCGCCCGCCGGGCTACGCTCGGCCCATGGGGAAAGCGATCAAGTTCACCCTTCTGGGCGCGGCCGTGGGCGCCGCCGCCGCGGTCACCGCCCGTGGGGGCACGCCGGGCGCCGGCGAGCAGGGCGGCGGCGACCTTCCGGTCAAGGCGGCCAAGGGCGCGGGATGCGGGGCCGTGGCCGGCGGCCTGCTCGGCTTCGTCCTCGACCGCCGGGCCAAGCGCAAGCTCAAGCGGCGCATGAAGCTGGCGTCCATGGTCAGCGCCGGCGCCCTGGTGGAAGCGGCCCGGGCCGCCCGTCCGGCCATCGAGAAGCAGTCCCGCAAGGCCCGCAAGGCCGCGCTGCGGGCGACCAAGGAGGCCAAGCGCACCGGCCGCAAGGCCCGGCGCAAGGCCGTCTACGCCGTCGAGGCCACCCGCGACTCGGCCGGCCACCTGGTCGAGGCCGGCCGCCACAAGCTCGCCTCGTAGCTGCTGACGGGCACCCGGGTGCTGCGCACCGCGCCCGTCAGGTGACGGCAGGGGCCCCTGCCCCGCCGTCGAGCCGGACTCCCTCATGAGCATGGACCTCGAAGCCGCGCTGGCCTACCTGGCCGGCCACGTCAACCTCGAACGCGACGTCGCCCCGAGCGCCGCCGCCCGCCGGCTGGACCGGATGCGCCGCCTGGTGGAGCTGATGGACGACCCGCAGGGCTCCTACCCGGTCATCCACATCACCGGGACCAACGGCAAGGGCTCGGTGGCGCGCATGGTGACCGCCCTCCTCGTGGCCCGCGGCCTGCGGACGGGCACCTACACCAGCCCCCACCTGGAGCGGCTGAACGAGCGGATGGCCCACAATGGCGAGCCGGCCCCCGACGAGGATCTGGCCGAGGTCATCGGGGCGGTGGCCGAGCTGGAGCCCCTGCTCGACTCCCCGCCCACCCACTTCGAGATCCTCACCGCCGCCGCCTTCCGGTGGTTCGCCGACGTGGCCGTCGACGTGGCCGTGGTGGAGGTCGGCCTGGGCGGGCGCTGGGATGCCACCAACGTGGCCGACGGCCAGGTGGCGGTGCTGACCAACGTCAGCCTCGATCACGCCGAGACCATCGGCCCCGCCCTCACCGACATCGCCGCCGAGAAGGTGGGGATCGTCAAGCCCGGGTCGACCTTCGTCCTGGCCGAGACCAACCCCGCCCTCCGGTCGATCTTCGACGCCACCCCGGCGGCCGAGACCTGGGTACGCGGGCCGCACTTCCGTTGTGGCGGGAACGGGCTGGCCCACGACGGCCGGATCGTCGACCTGTACACCCCCGGGGCGGCGTACGAGGGCGTCCACCTGCCCGTCCACGGCGCCTACCAGGGCGACAACGCCGCCGTTGCCCTGGCCGCAGTCCAGGCCTTCTTCGGCGCTCCCCTGGCCGGGGAGGTGGTGGAGGAGGCCTTCGCCGGCCTGCGCCTCCCCGGGCGACTGGAGGTGGTCAGCCGCCACCCCCTGTGCCTGCTGGACGGGGCCCACAACCCGGCCGGCGCCCTGGCCGCCACCGAGGCCGTCGACGAGGCGTTCCTGCCGGCGGTCAGCGGCCGCATCCTCGTGGTGGGGATGCTCCAGGGCCGGGACGCCACCGAGATGCTGCAGTGCTTCGGAGCCTCCGGCGACCAGATGTCGCGAGCCGGCCGGGCCCGGCTGGTGGTGGCCTGCCCGCCTCCGTCGCCCCGGGCCATGGACCCGGCCGAGGTGGCCGACGCCGCCCGCTCCCTGGGCACCGACGCCGAGGAGGCCGACTCGGTCCCCGAGGCCCTGGCCACCGCCCTGGCCCTGGCCGGCGAGGACGAGCTGGTCCACGTCACCGGCTCGCTCTACGTGGTGGGCGCGGCCCGCGCCGCCCTCCACTCCGGCTGACCCTCTCCGAACTGGTGACACTCAGTGCGCTATGTCGCACCAGACGTCACCAGTTGGCGGGCGCGGGTGAAGATGGCGTCGAACGCCGGCTCGGTCAGGGTGCCGGTGAAGGTGTTCTGCTGGCTCGGGTGGTAGGAGCAGAGGAGCGTCCGCCCGTCGGGAAGGGGCACCTCCACGCCGTGGCCGAAGCGGGGGCGGGGGCGGACGTCCAGGAGCCGACAGGCGGCGTCGTAGGCGAACTGGCCCAGGGCGACGACCACCCGCACCCGGGGAAGCAGGACCAGCTCCCGGGCCAGGTAGGGCAGGCAGCGGTCGCGTTCCTCGGGAGTCGGCTTGTTGGCCGGCGGGGCGCAGCGGACCACGGCGGCCACCCAGGCACCGGTGAGGCGCAGGCCGTCGCCGGCCGACACGCTGGAGGGCTGGTTGGCGAAGCCGGCCCGCCACATGGCCCGGAAGACCCAGTCGCCCGAGCGGTCGCCGGTGAAGACCCGCCCGGTCCGGTTCCCCCCGTGGGCGGCCGGGGCCAGCCCGACGATGAGCAGCGAGGCGTCCGGGTCGCCGAAGCCGGGCACCGGCCGGCCCCAGTAGACCTCGTCGCGGAACGACGCCCGCTTCTCGACCGCCACCAGCTCCCGCCACGCCACCAGCCGGGGGCAGGCGCGGCAGCCCACCACCTCCTCGGTCACCCGATCCAGCGAGTCCACGGAGGTGAGGGTAGGTTGGCCTTCCTCCATGGCTAGATCTGCGGCGCGCCCGCGCCCGACAGTCGTCCTGCTCGTACGCCACGGCCAGACGCCGACGACCGGGAAGCTCCTTCCCGGCCGCGCCGCCGGCCTCCACCTGTCCGAAGCCGGGCAGGCCCAGGCCCGGGCGGTGGGCGAGCGCCTGGCCTCCCTGCCCAAGGTCGACGCCGTGTACGCGTCGCCGCTGGAGCGGACGAGGGAGACGGCGGGAGCCATCGCCAAGGCCCTCGGCCTCAAGGTCAAGGTCGACAAGGGCCTGTTGGAGGCCGACATCGGCGACTGGACGGGCCAGGAGCTCAAGACGGTGCGCAAGGCCCCCGAGTGGAAGATCGTCCATTCCTATCCCAGCGGGTTCCGGTTCCCGGGCGGGGAGTCGTTCGTGGAGATGCAGACCCGCATCGTCTCCGCCCTCGAACGGCTACGGGCCGCCCATCCCGGCCAGACCATCGTGGCCGTGTCCCACGCCGACACCATCAAGGCCGCGGTGGCCCACGCCCTCGGCACCCACCTCGACCTGTTCCAGCGCATCGTCATCTCCCCGTGCTCGGTCACCGCCATCGCCTACGGCGACGGGGGGCCCACGGTCCTCTCGGTCAACTCGGTGGGCGACGGCCCCGCGCCCAAGCCCTCCTGACCGTGGCCCCATGAGCTCCTCGTTCGAGATCGCCGAGGTCGACCACCTCACGGCCGGGGCCGTCGGCCCCCCCGGGCAGCGCGTCTTCTACCTGCAGGCCGGCCAGGGGGCCCAGGTCGTCTCGCTGCGGCTGGAGAAGACCCAGGTGGCGGCCCTGGTCGCCTACCTGGCCGGGATGCTGGCCGACATGCCGCCTCCCGGTGAGATCCCCACGGCGGGGATGGACCTGGTCGAGCCGGTGGTGGCCGAGTGGGTGGTGGGGTCGCTCGGGGTGACCTACGACGAGGACGCCGACCGGGTGGTGATCGTCGCCGAGGAGCTGGTGGAGGAGGGCGAGGAGGCGGCCCGCGCCCGGATCACCGCCACCCGGGAGCAGATCGCCGCCCTCTCGGTCCGGGGGGCCGAGACGGTGGCCGCCGGCCGCCCGCCCTGCCCCCTGTGCGGCCAGCCCCTCGATCCCGAAGGCCACACGTGTCCCCGGCTGAACGGCCACCGGGCGCGCTGAGCGCATCTCCGAAAGTGCTGGAGCTGCTTCGGCGCGGGGAGGTCGAGGTCAAGGGCCGGCTGCCGTGGAGCTCGAACGGCACCTTCCTGGTGAACGTCTGCCTGGGCGAGGAGGAGGCCCCGGCCGTCTACAAGCCCCTGCGGGGCGAGCGCCCGCTGTGGGACTACCCCAGCGGCCTGTACCGGCGCGAGGCGGCGGTCTACGTGGTCTCCGAGGCCCTGGGCTGGGGGCTGGTGCCCGAGACGGTGGTCCGCGAGGACGGCCCGTTCGGCGAGGGGTCGCTGCAGCGTTTCGTGCCCGCCCGGTTCGAGGAGCACTACTTCACCATGCTGGAGCGGCCCGAGCTCCACGACGCCCTCAGGACCATCTGCCTGTTCGACGTGCTGGTCAACAACGGCGACCGCAAGAGCGGCCACTGCCTGCTGGGCGAGGACGGCCGGATCTGGGCCATCGACCACGGCCTGTGCCTGCACGAGGAGCCCAAGCTGCGCACGGTGATCTGGGACTTTGCCGGCCAGCCGCTGCCGGCCGAGCGGCTGGAGGCCGTCACCCGCCTGGCCGTGAGCCCTCCTCCCGAGCTGACCGGACTGCTCGACCCGGCGGAGATCGACGCCCTGGCCGCCCGGGCCGGCGCCGTCGTGCGCCGGCCGGTGTTCCCCATGGTGCGCTCGGCCCGGGCCTATCCCTGGCCGCTGGTCTAGCGCCGGCCCCTGTCGGATTCCCCCGTTCGGCCCTGGGCCACTACGGTCAGCACCGTGGCAAGCGGAGAGGTCCGACTCGAGGTGCCGGCTGCGCCGGAGTTCCTGCGCATCTCGCGCATCATGGCGGCCGGCGTGGCCAGCCGGGTCGGCTTCACCCTGGACGAGGTCGAGGACCTTCGCATCGCCATCGACGAGGTGTGCTTCTCGATGGTCGGGGCCCGCGGCCGCACCGGCACGATCACTGTCCGCTACATGCTCGACGACGACCAGCTGGCCGTCGAGGGCACCGGCCGGTTCTCCGACGGCCTGGGCAACGAGCCGGTGACATCCGCCCTGTCGAAACAGATCCTCGCAGCCGTGGTGGACGAATGTGAGCTGTCAGCGGGCGAGGAGGGTCCGCGATTCCGGCTGGTCAAGCGGCACAGGCCGTCGTAGGCGGGCGAGGGGCTATGGCATTCGACAGCAAGGAGCGTGACGAGCTCCGCAGGAAGTTCCACGACTACGCCAGGACGCGCGACCGCGCCCTGCGCGACGACCTGGTCACCGCCCACATGGGACTGGCCGAGTACCTGGCCCGGCGGTTCACCAACCGGGGCGAGCCCCTCGACGACCTGGTCCAGGTGGCGGCCCTCGGCCTGCTCAAGGCCGTCGACCGCTTCGACCCCGACCGGGGCCTGGAGTTCTCCACCTACGCCACGCCCACCATCGTGGGGGAGCTCAAGCGCCACTTCCGGGACAAGGGGTGGGCCGTGCGGGTGCCCCGGCGGGTCCAGGAGCTGCACCTGCGCCTGGGGAGCGTGGTCAGCGTCCTCTCCCAGGAGTTGGGCCGCTCCCCCACCATCGGCGAGATCGCCCAGGCCGCGGCGGTGTCGGAGGAAGAGGTGCTGGAGGCCATCGAGGCCGGGCACGCCTACCGGTTCACGTCGCTCGACGCCCCGGCACGGGACGAGGACGAGATGTCGCTGTCGGCCGAGCTGGGCGGCGAGGACCAGGGCCTGATCGACAGCGAGCACCGCGTCACCCTGTCGCCCCTGATCGCCCAGTTCCCGCCCCGGGAGCGGATGATCCTGCACCTGCGGTTCTTCGAAGGGATGACCCAGTCCGAGATCGCCGGACGGCTGGGCATCAGCCAGATGCACGTCTCCCGCCTGCTGGCCCGGGCCCTGGCTCAGCTCCGAACCCAAGCCGAGGACGACTCGTGAAGCTGATGCTCGTGGTCAATCCCTACGCCTCCGGCGTGGACTGGAAGAGCCGCATGGCCGCCAACTCCGCCCTGATGGTCGGCCACGACCTGACCACGGTCGAGACCACCAAGCGGGACGACGCCATCGTTCTCTCCCGCCAGGCCGCCGA
>JBOGIE010000151.1:0-7113 GCA_050742435.1 Acidimicrobiales bacterium
TCCACCCCTCCCCGGGCGGGGGAGGCCTCCGCCAGTGGCACCAGGGCCAGGGCGTCGGGGCTGAGCCGCACCGCGGCCCACTCCGGCGTGCGGGTGACGTTGTCCAGGTAGACGCCCTCGATGACGCCGATCCCTTCCCCGCTCGGGTCGTAGAGCACTTGGCCCTGCAGGTCCTGCGGGTTGGGCATGGTGAGCTGCGTCACGCCGCTCCTCCTTGGAGTGTTCGTCGCCGGGGCCCCGGCATCGTCGCCCGTATGAGATCCCCAAGTTCCGCTTCTTTCATGCGTGATCCGGCGGGTGACGTGCCGTTTCGACGGCCGGCGGCGCCGGCCCGTAAGCTCCGGCGACGCTTCGAGACAAGGGGGGCACGCATTGACGGCGCAACAGACCGACGTCGTTGAGGAGCGGTTCGCCTCGGGTCCCCAGCCGGCGGCCGAGCCGCTGGTCCTGCGGCGGGCCACCCAGCTGTGCCTGCGGGCCGAGCCGCACACCGACCGGTCGCCCTGCCCCGCCCATGTGAGCGAAGCCCAGCGCCAGCTGTTCGGCCCGGCCGTCTAGAGACCTTCCCCGGGCGGACATCTTCCGTTCATCAATCGCGGGCAAGATCGTTCCCGTGCGTGTGCGAGTCGGATGTGAGTTCCGCTACCGGGCGCCGGGCCCCACCCCGACGGTCTGGCAGGTGCGGCCGAGGCCTGAAGGCGCCCACTGGCTCGTGTCCCACAGCTGGGAGACGACGCCCGCCGTGCCGGTCTCGAGCTACCTCGACGTCTACGGCAACCTGTGCGACCGGCTCACCCTGGTCGAGGGCGAGAACGTCCTCCGCTACGACGCGGTGGCCGAGGTGCCCTCCAGCTTCGACCCGGCCGACAAAGCCGCCGCACAGGTGCCGATCGAGGAGCTGCCCGACGAGGCTCTCCTCTATCTCCTGCCCAGCCGGTTCTGCCTCTCCGACCTGCTCCACGACCGGGCCTGGGAGCTCTTCGGCGACGTTGAGCCCGGGTGGGCCCGGGTCCAGGCCGTCTCCGACTGGGTCCATGACAACGTCCGGTTCCAGGGCGGGGCCAGCACTCCCACCACCACCGCGGCCGACGTCTGGGACAGCCGCACCGGCGTCTGCCGTGACTTCGCCCACCTGGGGCTCACCTTCTGCCGCAGCCTGAACATCCCGGCCCGCTACGTCTTCGGCTACCTGCCCGACATCGGCGTGCCCCCGCCCGACGAGCCGATGGACTTCTGCGCCTGGTTCGAGGCCTACCTGGGCGACCGCTGGTGGACGTTCGACCCCCGCAACAACGTCCCCCGCACCGGCCGGGTCGTCGTCGGCCGGGGCCGGGACGCCCTCGACGTGGCCATGGTCACCAGCTACGGGGCGGCCGTCCTCGAGTCCATGACCGTCTGGGCCGACGAGGTCGCATGAGCTCGCGGTTGGTCCTGCGCCAGACCCTGCGCTACGACTACCCGTCGCCCATCGGCGGGCTGCGCCACCGCCTCATGGTCCTGCCCCCGGCCCGGCACGGCGACCAGGGCCTCGTGTCCTCGTCCCTCGATGTGCGGGGAGCCCCGGCCGAGGTGGTGACGTCGCTCGACCGGTTCGGGAACGTGGCCGTGGAGGTCCGGGCCGCCCGGGTGCAGGGGTGGGTGGAGTTCCTGGTCGACGTGACGGTCAGGCGCGACGGCGGCCCGGGCGCCCGGGTGGCGTCCCCCGAACCCTTCCTCGATCCGACGCCCCTCACCGCTCCGGACGCCGCCCTGGCCGCCGCCGCTCGGCGCCTGCTGGCCGGCGGTCACCGCGACCTGGAGCTGGCCGACCGGGTCAACGCCTGGGTGGCGTCGGCCATGCGCTACCGGCAGGACGTGACCTCGGTCCGCACCACCGCGGCCGAGGCCCTGGCCCTGGGGCGGGGTGTGTGCCAGGACTACGCCCACGTCATGGTCGCCCTCTGCCGGCTGTGCGGGCTGCCGGCCCGGTACGTGTCCGGCCACCTCGTGGGGGAGGGGGGGAGCCACGCCTGGGTGGAGGTGCTGCTCCCGTCGCCCGAGGACCCCTCGCGCCTCACCGCCGTGGCCTTCGACCCCACCAACGACCGCCGGGCCGGCTCCCGCTACCTCACCGTCGCCGTGGGCCGGGACTACGCCGACGTGGCCCCGACCTGGGGCACGTACTCCGGCCCGCCGGGAGGGCGCCTCACGTCGACCAAGACGCTGGACGAAGGCACGGCGGACCTCGTCCCCGCCTGACGCTCCGCGGGGGCCGGCGCCCTCCCGCGCACGGTGGCGGACGGATGGCCTACCGTGGCCCCGTTCAGGCGCGCGAGCAGGGAGGCCGCGTTGGGCGCAGGGTCGTGGATCGAGCGGTGGCCCGTCGTCCGGCAGCTGCGCGGCGGCGACCGGTTGGGGCTGGGGCCGGCGGCCATGTCGCCTCACTCAGCCGAGCTCCGTCCTCGGACCGAGGACGCCGACACTGTCGCCCGCTCCGTCTGCCCCTACTGCGCGGTGGGCTGCGGCCAGAAGGTCTACGTCAAGGACGGGCGGGTGACCCAGATCGAAGGTGACCCCGACAGCCCCGTCTCCCGCGGCCGCCTCTGTCCCAAGGGCAGCGCCAGCAAGAGCCTGGTGACCGGGCGGCTGCGGCAGAAGGAGGTCCTGTACCGCCGGCCGTACGGCACGGGCTGGGAGCCGCTGGCCCTCGACACGGCCATGGACATGATCGCCGACCGCGTCATCGAGGCCCGGCGGGCGGGCTGGCAGGACGTCGACGAACGGGGCCTGCCCGTGCGGCGCACCATGGGCATCGCCAGCCTGGGCGGGGCCACCCTCGACAACGAGGAGAACTACCTCATCAAGAAGCTCTTCACCGCCCTGGGTGCGGTGCAGATCGAGAATCAGGCCCGCATATGACACTCGGCCACCGTCCCCGGTCTGGGGACGTCGTACGGTAGGGGCGGGGCCACCAACTCCCAGCAGGACCTGGTCAACGCCGACTGCATCGTCATCCAGGGCTCCAACATGGCCGAGTGCCACCCGGTCGGCTTCCAGTGGGTGATGGAGGCCAAGGCCCGGGGAGCCACGGTCATCCACGTCGACCCCCGCTTCACCCGCACCAGCGCCGTGGCCGACCGCTACGTCCCCCTACGGGCGGGCAGCGACATCGCCTTCCTGGGCGGGGTGGTGAACTACATCCTCGAACACGGGCTGGAGTTCCGTGAGTACGTGGTGGCCTACACCAACGCCTCCACCATCGTGGGGGAGGGGTTCCGCGACACCGAGGACCTCGACGGGCTGTTCTCCGGCTTCGACCCCGACACCGGCACCTACGACCCGTCCTCCTGGCAGTACCAGTCGATGCGGGCGACGTCGGTCGACGAGGGCGAGGACGCCGTCGATGCCCGCCAGCACGCGGCCTCCCACGAGTACGGCAGCTACGGGCCGCCGCTGGAGGGGGCCGAACCGCACCGCGACCCCACCCTGCAGCACCCGCGCTGCGTGTTCCAGATCCTCAAGCGCCACTTCGCCCGGTACACCCCCGAGATGGTCGAGCGGGTGTGCGGGACGCCCCGGGAGCAGTTCCTCAAGGTCTGCGAGGCGTGGACCCGCAACTCCGGCCGGGAGCGCACAACCGCCCTGGTGTACTCCGTGGGCTGGACCCAGCACACCGTGGGCGTCCAGTACATCCGGACGGGTGCCATCATCCAGCTCCTGCTCGGGAACATCGGCCGGCCGGGCGGGGGCATCCTCGCCCTGCGCGGCCACGCCAGCATCCAGGGACCCACCGACATCCCCACGTTGTTCAACCTGCTCCCGGGCTACCTGCCCATGCCCGACGCCGAGGACCACCCCGACCTGGCGACGTACCTCGACGAAGTCCGAGGGGTCCGGCGCGCCGGGTTCTGGGGCCGGGCCGACGCCTACATGGCCAGTCTGCTCAAGGCCTGGTGGGGCGACGTCGCCCGGCCGGAGAACGACTTCTGTTACGGCTACCTGCCCCGCATCACCGGCGATCACGGCACGTACCGGACGGTGCTGGACATGATCGACGGCAAGGTCAAGGGGTACTTCCTCCTCGGCCAGAACCCCGCCGTCGGCTCGGCCAACGGCAAGGCCCAGCGCCTGGGGATGGCCAACCTGGACTGGTTGGTCGTGCGCGACCTCTTCGCCATCGAGAGCGCCACGTGGTGGAAGGACGGTCCGGAGATCGAGACGGGCGAGATCGTCCCCGAGCGGTGCCGGACCGAGGTCTTCCTCCTGCCGGCGGCGTCCCACGTGGAGAAGGAGGGGACGTTCACCCAGACCCAGCGCATGCTGCAGTGGCGGGAGAAGGCCCTCGACCCCGACGGCGACTGCCGCTCGGAGCTGTGGTTCTTCTTCCACCTCGGCCGGATCCTCCGCCAGAAGCTGGCCGGGTCGACCGACGACCGCGACCGCCCCCTCCTCGACCTGACGTGGGACTACCCCGTGCACGGCCGGCACGACGAGCCGTCGGCCGACGCCGTCCTGCGGGAGATCAACGGCCACGACCTCGCCACCGGGGAGCCGCTCGACACCTTCACCCAGATGAAGGCCGACGGGACCACCACCGGGGGCTGCTGGATCTACACCGGGGTCTACGCCGGCGGGGTCAACCGGGCCGCCCGCCGCACGCCCGGCTCGGAGCAGGGGCCGGTGGCGCCCGACTGGGGGTGGGCCTGGCCCCTCAACCGTCGCATCCTCTACAACCGGGCGTCCGCCGACCCCGAGGGCCGGCCGTGGAGCGAGCGCAAGGCCTACGTGTGGTGGGACGCCGAGCGGGGGGAGTGGACGGGAGCCGACGTCCCCGACTTCGAGCGCACCAAGCCGCCCGACTACGTGCCGCCGCCCGGTGCCGTCGCCGAGGACGCCATCGCCGGGGCCGATCCGTTCGTCATGCAGGCCGACGGCAAGGGCTGGCTGTACGCACCGGCCGGGCTGCTCGACGGGCCCCTGCCCGCCCACTACGAGCCCGTCGAGTCCCCGCTGCGCAATCCCCTGTACGGGCAGCAGGCCAACCCCGGCCGCCAGGTCTTCCCGCACGAGGCGAACGTCATGCAGCCGCCCGGGACCGGCGACGTCTTCCCCTACGTCTTCACCACCAGCCGCCTCACCGAGCACCACACCGCCGGGGGCATGAGCCGCTATGTGCCCTACCTGGCCGAGCTCCAGCCCGAACTGTTCCTCGAGGTGTCGCCCGCCCTGGCCGCCGAGCGCGGTCTCCGCCACCTCGAGTGGGCCCACCTGGTCACCGCCCGCTCGGCCGTGGAGGCCCGGGTGCTGGTCACCGACCGGCTGGCCCCCCTGCGGGTGGGTGACCGGGTCGTGCACCAGATCTGCATCCCTTACCACTGGGGCCAGGGCGGAGGGCTGACCACCGGCGACGCGGCCAACGACCTGATCGGCATCGAGCTGGATCCCAACGTCCACATCCAGGAGTGCAAGGTAGGGACGTGCGACGTCCGCGCCGGCCGCCGCCCCACCGGCCCGGCCCTGCTGGCCTACGTCGAGGGCTACCGCCGCCGGGCCGGGGTGGTGGCCCCGTGAGTGCCGATGGGCAGGAGCGGGTCGGGTTCTTCACCGACACCTCCATCTGCATCGGCTGCAAGGCGTGCGAGGTGGCCTGCAAGGAGTGGAACCTCGTCCCCGACGACGGTCTCGAGCTGCTCGGGATGTCCTACGACAACACCGGCATGCTGGGCGCCGACACGTGGCGGCACGTGGCCTTCATCGAGCAGGCCCGCCCTGCGGCCGTCGACGGCGAGGCCGGGGTGCGGTGGCTCATGTCGTCCGACGTGTGCAAGCACTGCACCCATGCCGCCTGCCTCGACGTGTGCCCGACCGGGTCGCTGTTCCGGACCGAGTTCGGCTCGGTCGTCGTCCAGCAGGACATCTGCAACGGCTGCGGGTACTGCATCCCGGCCTGCCCGTACGGGGTGATCGACCAGCGCGAGGGCGACGGGCGGGCGTGGAAGTGCACCCTCTGCTACGACCGGCTCAGGGGTGGGCTGGAGCCGGCGTGCGCCACCGCCTGCCCCACCGACTCCATCCAGTTCGGCCCCCTCGACGAGCTGCGGGCCCGCGCCGGGCAGCGGGTGGCGCAGCTGCACGAGGCGGGGGTGGGCTCGGCCCGCCTGTACGGGGCCGACCCGGACGACGGGGTGGGCGGCGACGGGGCCTTCTTCCTCCTGCTCGACGAGCCCGAGGTCTACGGCCTCCCGCCCGACCCGGTGGTCACCACCCGCGACCTCCCGGCCATGTGGCGACGGGCGGGGGTGGCCGCCCTGGCCCTGGCCGCCTCGGCCGTCGCCGCATTCGCCGGCCGTCGCCCATGACCGGCGTCCGCGAGCAGCCCATGGTGCCGCGGGCCGAGTTCCGCTCGTCGTACTACGGGCGCCCGATCCTCAAGAAGCCGGTCTGGAAGTGGGACATCCCCGCCTACTTCTTCACCGGGGGCGTCATGGCCGGCTCCTCGCTGCTGGCCGCGGGGGCCGACCTCACCGGCAACCGGCAGCTGCGCCGCGCCGCCCGCCTGGCCGCGGCGGCCAACCTGGGCGTGAGCAGCTACCTCCTCGTCCACGACCTGGGCCGCCCCGACCGGTTCCTCAACATGCTGCGGGTGTTCAAGCCCACGTCGCCCATGAGCATGGGCACGTGGCTGCTGGCCGCCTACGGCCCTGCGGCCGGCCTGGCCGCGGCGTCCGAGGTCACCGGGTGGCTGCCCGTCGTCGGACGGGCGGCCGGATGGGGCGCGGGCATGCTGGCGCCAGCGGTGGCCACCTACACCGCGGTGCTTACGGCCGACACCGCCGTGCCGTCGTGGCACGACGCCCACCGCCACCTGCCGTTCGTGTTCGCCGGCAGCGCGGGGGCGGCCGCCGCCGGCCTGGCCATGGCCGTCGTCCCGCCCCCCGCCGCCGGGCCCGCCCGCCGCCTGGCCGCCCTCGGCGCCACCTTGGACCTGGCCGCCGCCCGCCGAATGGAGCGCGACATCGGCCTGTCGGCCGAGCCCTACGAGCAGGGGACAGCGGGCCGGCTCAACCGGTGGGCCAAGGCGCTGACCGCGGGCGGTGCGGTGGCGGGCGCCGTGCTCGGCCGCCGGAGCCGGGC
>JBOGIE010000152.1:0-7026 GCA_050742435.1 Acidimicrobiales bacterium
AGAAGGCGAAGGCGGTGACCATGTAGAGGATGCCGATCTTCTTGTGATCGGTGGTGGTCACCCACCCGACCAGCCCGCTGGCATGGCCCCGCGGCTCGGGCTTCGGGGGAGGCGGCGCCGGCCGCTCTTCCAGCAGGGTCACCGGGTCAGGCTGGCCTGGCGGCCGACGTCGCCGGGACCGGTGCCTTCGGGGCCGGGCCCACCCGGCGTCTGCTGCTGCTCGGCCACGAAGGCCTGGAACTCGGCCGGGCTGACCACCTCCACCTCGAAGGTCATGCGCCAGTGGTCGAGGCCGCAGAACTCGGCGCACACGCCCGGGTAGCGCCCCGGCTCGGTGGTGCGCACTTCGATGGAGTTGTCCACGCCCGGGATCATGTCGCGCTTGACCAGGAAGGCGGGGACGAAGAAGGAGTGGATGACGTCGACCGCCTCCAGTTGAAGGTGGACGTTGGCCCTGACGGGCAGCACGAGGGTGGGCGGGTCATTGGCGTCGCTGACGATGGTTATCCCCTGGGCCGGGTACCGGAACCGCCAGCCCCACTGGAACCCGGTGACCTCGACCTCCAGATCCGGCGTCTCGCTGCGGGCGTTCACCCGCTCCTGGGTGCGCATGGTGACGCCGAACAGGACGGCCACCACGATGAAGGGGACCACGGTGTAGAAGACCTCGACCGGGATGTTGGCCCCCGTCTGCTTGGGCAGCTCGTCGGGCGCCGCGCCCGGCGGCCGGCGGTACCGGACCACCGACCACAGCACCAGGGCGGTGACGAGCACGCCCAGGGCGATGCCGGCGCCCAGCAGGATGCGCCACAGATCGAGGATGTCCTGGCCCTGGCGGCTGGCCGGATCGGGCACGCCCCCCCGGCTCGAGCAGGCCGACAGCGCCAGGGCGACGGCCAGGCCCAGGACACGTCCTGCTCCCTTCCGGTGAGAATGCCGACGCAGTGGGTGATTTCGTGGCATCTCCCCTGCTAGCATTCCCGCCAGTTAAGCAGCGGATTCCAAAGGAAGCGATCTGGCTGAGGGGCGGGCCAATGGCAGCTTGGGGAAGGCGGGTCGTGCGGAAACGAGAATTCGCAATCGGGCGGAAGGATCGCCTGCCCATTGGCGCGGTCCGCCGGGCCGCGGCCATCGCCATGGCCGTGCTGGCCACGGCGCTCACCCTGGTGCCCAACCTGGCCGGCGCCCAGGTCGCCGGCCTGGGGGTCGGCGTCACGCCGGCGTTCGACAGCCCGGTCACCGTGGGGGAGCAGGACCAGCCGGCCCTCATCCAGCTGGTCAACAACTCCTTCGGCCCCCAGGCGGGGGTGGACACGGTCACCCTGACCAACCTCCAGATCAACACGTCGTGCGCGGTCTCCGCCGTCGACCCCGTCGGCCCATCGCCGTGCCCCACGCCCGAGCCCCGCCCCAACCCGGCGCTGCCGGTCCTCGACCTCGACGCCGCCAGCACGGCCGGCACCACGTGCCCGGGCGGGCCCTTCACCATCACCGGGCCCGACGCCGAGGGCGACTACACCTTCACCCCCACCGGCGGCCCCCTCACCCTGGCCGGGGTCGGCCAGCCCGGCTCGTCCTGCGTCATCACCTTCACCTTCGACGTCATCCAGAGGCCGAACGACGGGGCCACCTTCCAGACTGCCCGCGTCCTGGCCAGCTCGCCCACCTTCCCGGGCGGCAGCCCCCAGACCGGCGTCTCGCTCGTCACCGTGAACCAGGCCACCCCCTCGCTCGAGACCCTGGTCTCCGTGCCCGGCGGCGGCCCGGTCCCCGTCGGCACCTCCTTCACCGACACCGCCACCGTCACCGGCGTGGCCAACGGCCCGACCCCCACCGGCACGGTCTCCTTCACCGTGTTCCAGGATCCGCCCGGGGCCGCGCCCTGTTCGGGCACGGCCACCAACCTCGGCGCCTCACCGCTGACCGGTCCCGCGCCCACCCCACCCACGCCGCCGACGTCCACCGCCACCTCGGCGCCGGTGACGGCGAATCTCCCCGGCACCTACCGCTTCGTCGCCACCTACAGCGGCGACGTCAACTACGCCCCCCTCGGCCCCACCGCGTGCGACGCACCGGGCGAGAACGTCACCGTCACCCAGCTCACCGCCACCCTGGTCACCCAGGCCTCCACCAACGCCACCGACGTGCCCCCGGGCACCGCCGTCACCGACCTCGCCACCCTCACCCCGCCCGCCGGCGCACCGGCCCCCACGGGCACGGTGACCTACACCCTGGTCGGCCCCAACCCCGACCCGGCCTGCACCGGTCCGGTCGTGGGCACGAGCACGGTACCGGTCGGATCTCCGTCGGCGCCGTTCAACCCGACCCTGCCGGGCACGTACAACTTCGTCGCCACCTACAGCGGCGACGCGGTCTACGAGCCGATCACCACCCCCGTGGGCTGTGGCGACCCCAACGAGCGGTTCGCCATCCCCCGCCAGCCGGTGCAGCTGACCACCCAGGCGTCCACCAACAGCACCACGGTGATGCCCGGCACGGTGGTCACCGACACCGCCATCGTCACACCGCCCGCCGGGTTCCCCGCCCCCACCGGCACGGTGACCTACACCCTCGTCGGCCCCAACCCCAACGCCGGCTGCACCGCCCCCGTGGTCGGCGCCCCGAGCACCGTCCCCGTCGGGAGCCCCTCGGCCGGCTACACGGTGACCGCGCCCGGCACCTACAACTTCGTCGCCACCTACAGCGGCGACGCCAACTACCTGCCGATCACCACGCCCGTCGGCTGCGGCGTCCCGGCCGAGATGTTCACCGTGGCCACCCTTCCCATCGGGCTGACCACCCAGGCGTCCACCAACGCCACCAACGTGGCGCCGGGCACGCCGGTTACCGACCTGGCCGTGTTCACGCCGCCGCCCGGGGGCCCCACCCCCACCGGCACGGTCACCTACACCCTGATCGGCCCCAACCCCAACGCCGGCTGCACCGCTCCGGTGTTCGGCACGCCGAGCACGGTCCCCGTCGGCACCCCCTCGGCGCCCTACGCCCCCACCGCGCCGGGCACCTACAACTTCGTGGCCACCTACTCCGGTGACGCCAACTACTCGCCGATCACCACCCCGGTCGGCTGTGGGGACCCCAACGAGATCTTCGCCATCGCCCTGCAGCCGATCACCCTCCAGACCCAGGCGTCCACCAACAGCTCCACGGTGGCGCCCGGGACCGCGGTCACCGACATCGCCACCTTCACCGTGCCCGCCGGCGCCCCCGCCCCCACCGGCACCGTCACCTACACCCTCGTCGGCCCCAACCCCGACGCCGCCTGCACCGCGCCGGTCGTCGGCTCCAGCACCGTGGCCGTGGGCTCCCCCTCGGCGCCCTTCACCGTGACCGCCCCGGGCACGTACAACTTCGTCGCCACCTACTCGGGCGACGGGTTCTACGCCCCGATCACCACGCCGGTCGGCTGCAACGTCCCGGCCGAGCGCTTCGCCGTCGCCCTCCAGCCGGTGCAGCTGGCCACCCAGGCCTCCACCAACAGCACCACCGTGGCGCCGGGTAGCACGGTCACCGACCTGGCCACCGTCACCGTCCCCGCCGGCGGCCCGCCGGCCACCGGCACGGTCACCTACACCCTCGTCGGCCCCAACCCCGACGCCGCCTGCACCGGCCCGGTCGTCGGCACCAGCACCGTGCCCGTCGGCCAGGCATCCGGACCGTTCACCGTGACCGCCGTCGGCACCTACAACTTCGTCGCCACCTACAGCGGTGACGCCAACTACCTGCCCATCACCACGCCGGTGGGCTGCGGCGTCCCGGCCGAGATGTTCGCCGTGGCCCTGCGCCCGATCGGCCTCACCACCCAGGCGTCCACCAACGCCACCAACGTGGCGCCCGGCACCGTCGTCACCGACGTGGCCACCCTGACCCCGCCGGCCGGCGCCCCCGCCCCCACCGGCACCGTCACCTACACCCTCGTCGGCCCCAACCCCGACGCCGCCTGCACCGCGCCGGTGGTCGGCACCAGCACCACGCCCGTCGGGCAGCCGTCCGGGCCGTTCACCGTCAGCGCCCCGGGCACGTACAACTTCGTGGCCACCTACTCGGGTGACGCCAACTACGCCGCCATAACGACGCCCGTGGGCTGTGGTGACCCCAACGAGATCTTCGCCGTGGCCCTCCAGCCGGTGAACCTCGTCACCCAGGCCTCCACCAACGCTCCCAACGTCACGCCCGGCACCACCGTCACCGACCTGGCCACCCTCACGCCCGCCCCCGGGGGCCCCGCCCCCACCGGTACGGTCACCTACACCCTGGTCGGCCCCAACCCCGACCCGGCGTGCACCGGTCCGGTGGTCGGCACGAGCACCGTCCCCGTCGGGCAGCCCTCGGGGCCGTTCACCGTCACCACGCCGGGCGCCTACAACTTCGTGGCCACCTACAGCGGTGACGCCTTCTACTCGGCGATCACCACCCCGGTGGGCTGCAACGTCCCGGCCGAGCGGTTCACGGTCACTCCTGCCCCCATCAACATCGTGACCCAGGCTTCGCCGCCCGTCCCGGTCGGCGGCCAGGTCTCCGACGTCGCCACGCTGAGCGGCGGAGTCAACCCCACGGGCACGATCACCTTCACCCTCTTCGGCCCCGACAACACCACGTGCAGCGGCACGCCGATCTTCACCTCCACCGTGCCGGTGAACGGCAACGGCAACTACCCGTCGGAGCCCTTCACCATCACCGCCGCCGGGTCCTACCGGTGGATCGCCGCCTACAGCGGTGACGCCAACAACGCCCCGGCGGGGCCGACGGCCTGCGCCGACCCCCTCGAGCTCACCGCCGGCCTGCGGGTCACGCCCGAGCTGGTGACGGTGGCCTCGGCCGGCTCGGTCGGCGGCCAGGTGTTCGACACCGCCACCCTGTCCAACGGCTTCAACCCCACCGGCACCATCACCTTCCAGCTGTTCGGCCCCGACGACGAGGACTGCAGCGGCCCGCCGATCTTCACCTCGGTCAAGCCGGTCAACGGCAACGGCAACGTGGTCTCCGACCCCTTCATCCTCCCGGCGCCGGGCATCTACCACTTCGTCGCCACCTACAGCGGTGACGCCAACAACAACCCGGTCGGGCCCACGGCGTGCCAGGACCCGAACGAGACGGTGGGCGTCGGCCGGCTCCCGATCAGCCTGTCCACCCAGGCCTCCCCCTCGGTGCCCGTCGGCGGCCAGATCTTCGACACCGCCACCATCGCCGGCGGGTTCAACCCCACCGGCACCATCGTCTTCGAGCTCTACGGCCCGGACAACGCCACCTGCACCGGCACCCCGGTCTTCACCTCCACGGTCACCGTGAACGGCAACGGCAGCTACCCGTCCACGTCGTTCACGCCCACCCTGCCCGGCACCTACCGGTGGATCGCCCGCTACAGCGGCGATGCCAACAACGCCGCCGCGGTCACCGCCTGCGACGACCCGCTCGAGCAGGTGCTCGTCACCCCGCTGCCCACCATCCAGGTGGTGAAGACGGCCTCGCCCGAGAGCCTCCCGGTGCCGGGTGGCACGTTCACCTTCGACGTGGTGGTCACCAACACCAGCTCGGTGCCCCTCACCATCCGCACCCTCACCGACAACATCTACGGCGACATCACCACCATCCCCGGCTCCACCTGCAACACGGCCATCGGCACGGTGCTGGCCCCCAGCCCCGGTCCGGGCAACACCTACTCGTGCCGGTTCCCGGGCGAGTTCCGCGGCCCGGGCGGCGCCAGCCAGACCGACATCGTCACCGTCACCGCCACCGACGACCGGGGCAACACCGTGCGTGACGAGGACGACGCCATCGTCCGCATCACGCCGGTCCCGCCGTCGATCATCACCACCAAGACGGCCAACCCGCCGAGCCTCCAGGAGCCGGGCGGCACGTTCACCTTCACCTTCTCGGTCACCAACACCGGGCCCGAGCCGGTCACCGTCATCTCCCTCATCGACGACGTCCACGGCGATCTGAACGGCCGGGGCACCTGTGCCATCGGCGCCCGGCTGGCCGCCAACGGCGGCACGTACACCTGCACCTTCACCGGCAACTTCTTCGGCAACGCCGGCGCCACCCAGACCGACATCATCACCACCACCGCCGTCGACGACCGCGGCCAGCAGGTCACCCACCAGTCGCGGGCCACGGTGACGATCACCGACGTCCCGCCCAGCATCCGCATCGTCAAGACCCCCGACCCGCTTAGCCGGCCGGAGCCGGGCGGCACGTTCCGGTTCACCCTCACCATCACCAACCCCAGCTTCGAGCCGGTCACCATCATCTCGCTGGTCGACGACATCTACGGCGACCTGAACGGCCGGGGCAGCTGCGCCATCGGCGTGACCCTGGCCGCCAACGGCGGCACCTACAGCTGCTCGTTCGACGGCGACTTCTTCGGCAACGCCGGTGACTCCCAGACCGACACCGTGACCGTCGTCGCGGTCGACGACGAGGGCACCCAGGTCACGGCCGAGGCCAAGGCCACCGTCACCCTGACCCCGAGGTCGGTGCCGCCGGTCGTCCAGCCCCCGCCGCCCCCGCCGCCCCCGCCGCCGCTCCCTCCCGCCCCCAAGGTCCTGGTCCGCACCGGTGGTGACGTGGGCGGGCCGGTCCGCCTGGCCGGCATGATGCTCGTGGTCGGCATGTTCCTGATCGCCGCCTCGTGGAAGTTCGGGCCGGGTGCCGGCGGCGTGCTGGCCTACCTGCCCACCGGCCCGCGGCGCGGTCCCGGTCCGGGTGGCCCCGGCTCGGGTGGGCTCGGGGGTGGGCACTGGTTCGGCGGCCCGCCGGCCCGGCCGCCGTGGTCCCCGCGGGGTGGTTCCGGCGCCGGGGTGCTCGACCGGCCGCGACCGGCCGAGCCCGGGCCCGAGCCCGAGTCTGGGCCCGAGCCCCCGCCCGCCGACGACCTGCCCTGGGACGAATGGGTCGTCTCCCGGTCGCGGCCCACGCCCCCGGCGTCGGTGGCGGTGACGTGGCGACCGGCCCCGGATCCGCTGCCGGTCCCGGTCGAGCCCGAGGTGCGGGCGCCTGAGCCGGTGG
>JBOGIE010000153.1:0-6987 GCA_050742435.1 Acidimicrobiales bacterium
CGGGACATGCACAGCTCGGCCCTCGTGGGGCAGCTACGAGGCGACCTTCCCCGCCGCCATCGTCGGCGCGTCGAGGTACTGGGGTCAAGACTTCCGCTTGACACCCGCGTCCTCTATAGGGAATCAGGTCTTGCCGTAGAACAGGCGCTCGACCACGGCGCGGGCGCGGCGGGTGGTGCGGCGGTACTGCTCGCGCAACTCGTGGGGCCCGGTGCCCAGGGAGCGGGCCAGGCGGGTCAGCTGCTCGGGCCGGCCGGGCAGGGCGTCGCCCGGTGCCCCCCGGACCAGGAAGAGCCGGTTGCGGGTGCGCTCGCAGAACCGGTAGGCCTCGGCCAGCACCGCCCGGTCATCGCCGGAGAGGACGCCGGCCGCCTCCAGGCCGAGGAGGGCCTGCATGGTGCCCGTGGCCCGCACGCCGTGCTGGAGCTGGAGCAGCTGGGCGGTGAACTCCACGTCGGACAGCGACCCTCGTCCCAGCTTGAGGTGGAACTGGGGGTCGTCGCCGGCCGGCAGCCGCTCGCGCTCGATGCGGGCCTTCATGCGCCGGATGCTCCGCACGTCGTCCTCGGGAAACGGGTCCCGCCAGACGTGGGGCTCGACGATCTCCAGGAAGCGGCGGGCCACGTCCTCGTCGCCGGCCACCGGGCGGGCCCGCACCAGGGCCTGGCGCTCCCACGTCTGGGCCCACCGCTCGTAGTAGGCCCGGTAGCTGTCGAGGCTGCGGACCAGCGGGCCGTCCTTGCCCTCGGGGCGCAGGGCGAGGTCGACCTCGTAGATGCGCAGCGGCGGCGTGGTGCCGGCCAGGAAGCGGACCAGGTGCTCGCCCAGCCGCTCGGCCACCGCGAAGTCCCCGGGCGTGGTGCCGTCGTAGACCAGGAGCAGGTCGAGGTCGCTGGCATAGGACAGCTCGGCCCCCCCGAAGCGACCCATGGCGATGACGGCGAAGGGCAGCGCCGGCTCCAAGGAGTCGAGAGCGGCCGACAGGCAGGCCTCGGCCAGGGCGGTCAGCTGGCCGGCCGTGACCACCACCTGGTCCTCGCCCCCGGCCTCGGCCAGGTCGAGGACGTCGGCGGCGGCCACCCGGATCAGCTCACGCCGCTTGTAGCGCAGCAGGCCCAGCTGGCGGTCCTCCACGTGCTCCCGCCACGCCAGGGCATGGGCCGTACCGGCCAGCAGCGCGCCGGGCGGCCGCGGGGCCAGGCCGTCGGGATGCCCCAGCGACGGGATCATGTCCGGCTGGTGCTCGAACGTCTCGGCGAACAGCCGGCTGGTGCCGAGGAGGAGGCACAGGCGGCGGGCGCTCTCGGGCGACTCGCGGAAGGCCACCGCCAGCTCGGTCGTGCGCTGGTCGCCGGTGGTGAGGATGCGGAGGCCGAGCAGGCCGAGGTCGGGGTCGGGCGACTCCGAGAGCCAGCCCAGAAGCAGCGGCAGCATCTGCTGCATGAGGCGGGAGGACCGGGTCAGCCCGCGGGTCAGCTCGGTGAGGGCCTGGCGGGTGCGCTCGGCGTCGGTGAAGCCGAAGGCAGCCAGCCGGGCGACCACCGCGTCGGTCGTGAGCGGCGACGCCGCGCCGCGGGTGAGCTGGTCGAGCAGGGGGCGGAAGAAGAGGTGCTCGTGGATGGAGCGGACGGTGGCCTGCTGGCGGGTGAGGTAGCCGGCCAGCAGCTCCCCGGCGCCCGCCTCGGCCGTGTCCCGGTAGCCCATGACCCGGGCCAGGCGGTCCATGGCCTCGGGGCTGGTGGGCAGGGTGTGGACCTGCTGTTCGGCCACCAGCTGCAGCCGGTGCTCCACCGTGCGCAGGAGGCGGTAGGCGTGGTCCAGGGCGCGGGCGTCGGCCGGGTCGACGTAGCCGCCCGCCCCCAGCTCGGCCAGTGCGTCGAGGGTGGTGGGGGAGCGCAGGGCGGGGTCGTGGCGGCCGTGCACCAGTTGCAGCAGCTGGATGGAGAACTCGATGTCGCGGATGCCGCCCCGGCCCCGCTTGACCTCCCGGTCGATGAGGCCCTTCTTGGCCAGCTCGGCCTCGGCCCGGGCCTTCATGGCCCGCACCGCCCGCAGGTCCTCGGCACTGAACGGCCGCTCCCAGAGCCGCCTCTGGGCCGCGTCGTAGAACCGCCGGCCGAGCTCGGCGTCGCCGGCCACCGGGCGGGCCTTGAGCAGGGCCTGGAACTCCCAGGTCTGGGCCCAGCGGTCCCAATAGGCCTCGTAGGACTCGAGCGTCCTGACCAGCGGCCCGTCCCGGCCCTCGGGCCGCAGGTCGACGTCGACCCGGAAGCAGCCGCGGGCCACGTCGAGCACGGCCCGGGCGGCCTTGGCCCCGTCCTCGGCCGACCCAGGGCCGACGAACATGATGTCGACGTCGCTGGAGTAGTTGAGCTCGCTG
Source organism: Acidimicrobiales bacterium (assembly GCA_050742435.1). Lineage (GTDB taxonomy): Bacteria > Actinomycetota > Acidimicrobiia > Acidimicrobiales > AC-14 > CADCTB01. Next base: position 2,381 of record JBOGIE010000153.1, read on the forward strand.
CCGCCGAGCTTGCCCATGCCGATGACGGCCAGGTCGGCGCCCCTCGCGGCGGCGTCGAGGACCTCCGCCGCCAACTCGGCGAGGGCGGCCCCGACCACGGGGAGGTCGTCGAGGCCGAGAAGGTCGCGCGCCGCGATTCTCAACAGCTCCAGGCGCTTCCAGCGGCCCAGGGCCCGAGCGGCCCCCGGAGCGGAGTGGACGTCGTCTTCCAGCGAGGGACGCGTGTCGAGGTCGGCCAGGACGTCGAGGGCGGCGGAATCGCTGAGCAACAGCTCGGTCAGGGAGCGACTGGCCGCGGTCACGGCGACGACCGCGTCCCGCAGCACGGCCTGCTCCTCGAGGCGGTCGCGCCGCTTGGGATCGGCCTCGGTCAGGCGCTCGACCGCCACCCGCACGGCAGCCGGCGCAGCCGAGCGCTCGATGGCGGCCTGCAGCGACATGCTCATTAGGCTTTCACCGTGACCCGACTGCGCGTCGCCGCCTGCCAGATCAACAATGTCGTCGGCGACCTGGACGGCAACGTCGACTGCATCCTGGCCGCCCTGGAACGGGCCGACGCCGCCGGCTGCGACGTGGCGGTCTTCCCCGAGCTGGCCGTCACCGGGTACCCGCCCGAGGACCTCCTGCTGAAGCCGGCGTTCGTGGCCGACAACCAGGCCGCCCTGGCCAAGCTGGCCGCCCGCACCGGCCGGTGCGCGGCGGTCGTGGGGTTCGTCGACTCGGGCCGCGACCTCTACAACGCCGCCGCGGTGTGCGCGAGCGGCGAGGTCAAGGGCGTGTACCGCAAGCGCATCCTCCCGAACTACGCGGTCTTCGACGAGCAGCGCTACTTCGCCCCCGGCTTCGGCGACCCCCAGCTGTTCGTGATCGGCGGGGTCAAGGTCGGCATCTCGGTGTGCGAGGACTCGTGGTCGCCCGACGGGCCGATCATGGACCAGGCCGCGGGCGGGGCCGAGCTGATCCTCAACCTCAACGCCTCGCCGTATTACGCCGGCCGGCTGGCCGAGCGGGAGCGGATGCTGGCCACCCGGGCGGCCGACGCCTCGTGCGCCCTCGTCTACGTCAACCTGCTGGGCGGCCAGGACGAGCTGGTGTTCGACGGGGCGTCGCTGGTCCTCGACGCCGACGGCAGGGTGGTGGCCCGGGCGCCCCAGTTCAAGGAGGCCGACCTCATCACCGACGTGGAGATCCTCCCCATCTTCCGCAAGCGCCTGCTCGACCCTCGGGGCCGGGCCACGGCGCCGCCCCTGCCCGAGATCCTGGTCACGGCCGAGCCCCGTCCGAACGACGAACGGCTCGAGGCCGAGGTGGTCGAGCCGTTGTCGCCGGTGGAGGAGGTGTACGAGGCCCTGGTCCTCGGCACCCGCGACTACGCCCGCAAGAACGGGTTCACCGACGCGGTCATCGGCCTCTCGGGCGGTGTCGACTCGTCCTTGGTGGCGGCGGTGGCGGTCGACGCGTTGGGGCCGGACCACGTGCACGGGGTGTTGATGCCGTCGCGCTACTCGAGCGAGGGCTCGCTGTCCGACGCCGAGCTGCTGTCCGACGCCCTGGGCATCGAGCGCCGGACGATCCCGATCGAGCCGGCCCACGCCGCCTTCCTCGAGATGCTGGCCGGGTCGTTCGAAGGGCGGGAGGAGGACCTCACCGAGGAGAACATCCAGGCCCGGGTGCGGGGGACGACGCTCATGGCCCTGTCCAACAAGTTCGGCTGGCTGGTGCTGGCCACGGGCAACAAGAGCGAGATGGCAGCCGGGTTCTCCACCCTCTACGGCGACCTGGCCGGCGGGTTCGCCATCATCAAGGACGTGTCGAAGCTCCTCGTCTACGAGCTGTGCAGGAACCGCAACGAGCGGGCGGGCGCGGCGGGCGAGCCGCCGCCCATCCCGCCCGAGGTCATGACCAAGCCGCCCTCGGCCGAGCTGCGCCCGGACCAGCGCGACGACCAGTCGCTCCCGCCCTACGAGCAGCTGGACCCGATCCTCCTCGCCTACGTGGAGGGCGACGCCACCGCCGGCGACCTGGTGGCCGCCGGGTTCGACGCCGAGCTGGTGCGCCGGGTGGTGAAGATGGTCGACCGGGCCGAGTACAAGCGTCGGCAGGCGCCCCCTGGGGTACGCGTGACACCGAAGGCCTTCGGCAAGGACCGACGACTTCCGATCACGAACCGCTATGCGGGGTAGTACAATGGCACGAGATGACGCGTGTACCGGCCGGGCTTGACCTGCCCGGTAGAGTGAGGAGTGACAGGCGACGCCGAAATCCCGGCTGTGCGGAATTCCCCCGTCCTCTCCGGCGTTGTCATTTTGCCTGTCCATAGTCTGCATGTCCCCGTGCTGGCCACCGGCTAGCTGACCCCCAAGGAAGAAGCTCTCAACGTGCCCAAAGAGCGTGTCGAGCGGGACGAGGAAGACCTCGTCCGGCTATACCTCACGGACATAGGGCAGTACCCGCTGCTCACCAAGGACGACGAGGTTCGCCTGGCCAAGGCCATCGAGGCCGGGAACGAGGCCCGCATCCACCTCGAGCGCGAGGGAACCAGCCTTCCTCAGGCGCGCCGCCGCGAGCTGCGCCGGGTCAACGCCGAGGGCATGAACGCCCAGCGCACGTTCGTGCAGTCCAACCTGCGCCTGGTCGTCTCCATCGCCAAGAAGTACCAGGCCTCGGGCCTGCCCCTCCTCGACCTCATCCAGGAGGGCAACCTGGGCCTCATGCACGCGGTCGAGAAGTTCGACTGGCGCAAGGGGTTCAAGTTCTCCACCTACGCCACGTGGTGGATCCGCCAGGCCATCACCCGCGGCATCGCCAACACCGGCCGCACCATCCGTCTGCCCGTCCACGCCGGCGACACCCTGGCTCGGCTCCAGAAGGCCCGCGCCCGGCTGGAGCTCAAGCTCGGCCGGCCCGCCACCCTGTCCGAGCTGTCGGCCGAGGTGGAGATGCCCGAGGACAAGGTCACCGAAGCCCTGCGCTTCGCGGCCGAGCCCCTGTCGCTGTCCGAGCCCCTGCGCGAGGACGGCGACGCCGAGCTGGGCGACGTGGTCGAGGACCGCTCGGCCGAGTCGCCCTTCGAGGTGGCGGCCACCGCCCTGCTGCCCGAGGAGATCTCCAAGCTCCTCGGCCCGCTCGACGAGCGCGAGCGCGAGATCCTCCGCCTGCGCTTCGGCCTCGACCGGGGCGAGCCCCGCACCCTTGAGGAGGTCGGCGAGCACTTCAACCTGACCCGGGAGCGCATCCGCCAGATCGAGGCCCGGGCCATGTCCAAGCTGCGCCACCCGTCCTCCGACACCGGGGCGCGGGACCTGCTGGCCGTCTAGGAGTTCCCCGCCTGCTCGGCCACGCTCATCCGGCCAGGATGCTGAGGCCGATCACCAGGAAGACCAGCCAGGCCAGGATCCACAGCACCATCAGCCCGCCCGCGGCCAGCAGCGCGCCGGTGGGGATGCTCTCCAGGAAGCCCGAGCCCGACCCCGAGCCCCAACTCGAGCCGTAGGACGAGCTGCTGCCGTCGAGGCGGGGCAACACCCCCACGCGGTCGAGGAGGACGACGACGGCGACGGCCACGATGATCGCCGGGATGACGATGAGCACGACGAGCATCAGCGCACTCCGGGGAAGGTCTGGCGCCCGACCGGCACGGTGGCCTGTGGGGGCACGTACTGCGGGGGCTCGAAGTCGGTCCCGGCCGGCGGCACGGTGGGCGCGGTGACCCCGCCCGGGGGAGCCACGACGGTGGGGTCGTTCGACGGCGCCGGATCGGTGGGGACGGGGTACGGGAAGACGTAGGGCGGAACGGTGGCGGTGGGGTCGGCCGGCGCGTACTGGTCGGCGGGCGGCACGTACGGCTCGTACACCGGTGACGTGGTCGGGGTGTACCCACTGGGCGGAGCCAAGGACGGCGGGGGCGCCACGGTGGGGGGCGGGGCCGGGGCGGCGAAGTCCGAGGTGGGCTTGCCCTCCAGCGCGGCGTTCATGAAGTTGTGCCAGGTCTGGGCGGGGAAGGTGCCGCCGTAGACCCGGGCCCGGCCCTTGATGTTCACCAGCGGTTTCTGGCCGTCGGCGAACCCCATCCAGACCGCGGTGGACAGCTCGGGCGTGTACCCCACGAACCAGGCGTCGGCGTAATTCTCGCTGGTGCCGGTCTTGCCGGCCGTACCGTTGGGCCGGCCGATGTCGGCGGCCTCGCCGGTGCCCCCGCCGATGACGCCCTTGAGCACCTCGTTCATCTGGTCGGCGATCCGCTCGTCGAGCACCCGCTTGCCCGGGCGCGACCGGTTGTCCTCCAGCACCTTGCCGTCCGGGCCGACGACCCGCACGACCGGACTGGCCGGGTGCTGCATGCCCCGGGCCGCGAACACCCCGAAGGCGGCGGCCATGTCGAGCGGGGAGACCTCGGCCGCCCCCAGGGTGAGGCTGGGGCCGTAGTCCTCCCCGTTGGGCAGCTTGCCCTCGGGGTTGACCATGGTGACGCCCAGCCGGTGGGCCATCTCGGCGGTGTCCTTGACCCCGACGTCCTGGATGAGCTGGGCGTACACGGTGTTGACCGAGTAGGCCGTGGCCCGGCGGAGGTCGAGGGAGCCGTAGCCGCCGCTCTCCACGTTGGAGAC
>JBOGIE010000154.1:0-6961 GCA_050742435.1 Acidimicrobiales bacterium
CCGACGTCCGCATCGTCACTCCGACCTCGGTGGCGGCGGCCACGGCCTCCACGGGCGGGAGGATGGCGAGCAGCATGTCGAGGTCGTGCACGCCGTAGCCCTGGAGCCGGCCGCCCCCGAGCGTGGCGTCGTGGACCCAGGTGTACGGGCGGGACCACGGGTCGGCGTGGTCGGACTGGACCAGGGAGACGGCGACCATCCGCGGTCGCCCGAAGACCTCCCGGGCCCGCTCGATCAGCCGCTGGCGGGTCTCCTTGAGACGCAGCTCGTAGCCGACCGAGCCGACCACGCCCGCCGAGCGGATGGCCTCGACGATCTGGCGAGCCTCGGCCATGTTGTCGCCCAGGGGCTTCTCGCACAGCACGTGCAGGCCCCGGCGGGCGGCGGCCACGGCGAACGGCAGGTGGGTCACCACGGGGGTGGCCACGTGCACCGCCTCGAGCCCGGGGACGGAAAGCAGCTCGTCGAAGTCGGCCGTCCCCAGCTCCATGCCGGCTTTCTCGGCCAGCTCCTTGGCCCGCTCGGGGCGGCGGGACCAGACGGCGACCGGCTGGAATTCGTCCAGCTCCTGGTAGGCCGGCAGGGCCACCTTCGACCCGTAGCCGCCACCGGCGATCGCGATCCGCACCGGGTTGTCCATACGCGCTCCGGCCAACGCTAACGCGGCCCGAGGGCAGGATTGGACGGTGCGACCCGCGGGCGACGATCGGGCGCGCGCGCTCAACCGGCGATGTCCAGCCGGCCGACTTCGGCGGCGGCACGCAGCAGCGTCTTGGTGTAGTCGTCGGACGGCGAGGAGAACACCTCGGGCGTGGGCCCGCACTCCACCAGCCGGCCCCGCTGCATCACCGCCACCTGCTCGGCGACCGCGCCGGCCATGTCGAGGTCGTGGGTGATGACGAGGAAGGCGATGCCGTGGCGGTCGCGGAGGTCGCGGATCAGGGCGACGATGCCGGCCCGCAACGTCGCGTCGACCATGGACGTGGGCTCGTCCGCCACTACCAGCCGGGGCCGGCCGACCAGGGCCCGGGCCAGCACCACCCGTTGGCGCTGCCCGCCCGACAGCTGGTGGGGGAAGCGGTCGAGGAAGTCGCCGGCCGGAGTCAGACCCACCTCCTCGAGCAGCTCGGACACCCGCGGCGACCGCGCGTCGCCCGTCCCCGCGATCTCCAGCGGCTCGGCCACCGCCCGCCGTACCCGCATGGCGGGATGCAGCGACTGGTACGGATCCTGGAGCACGAGGTGCATGTGGCGACGGAGCTTGCGCAACGACCGCTCGGGCATGCGGGAGTACTCGATCCCCTCGAAGACAGCCTTACCGCTGTCCAGGCGCTCGAGGCCGATGATGGCCCGGCCCAGGGTCGACTTCCCCGACCCGCTCTCGCCCACGAGAGCCACGATCTCCCCCTCGCCCACGGCGAGGGAGACGTCGTGCAGGGCGGCCACCGTCCGGCGCCGCGATCCCACGCCGGTCCGGAAGGTCTTGCACGCATCCTGGATTTCCAGCACCGCCTTCACACCTTCACCCCCAGGGGCGACAGCCGGGTGTTGAGCAGGCGGCGGGTGTAGTCCTGCTGCGGGGCGTCGGCCACCCCGTCGACCGGCCCGTGCTCCACCACGCAGCCGTCCTGGAGGACGACGAGGCTGTCGGCCACCCGCCGCACCATCTGCACGTCGTGGGTGATGAGCAGCACGGTCAGCCCGAGGCTCTCCTTGAGGTTGCCGAGCAGCCGCAGGATCGACGCCTGGGTCACCAGGTCCAACCCGGTCGTCGGCTCGTCGGCCACCAGCAGGCGAGGGTGGTTGGCCAGGGCCATGGCGATCACCACCCGCTGGCGCATGCCCCCGGAGAGCTCGTGCGGGTAGGCGCCATGGTCCGCCGCAGGCAGGCCGACCAGCTCGAGGAGCTCGCTGGCCCGCCGGCGGGCTTCTTCCTGGGAGACGGTCAACGCCGCCGCCTCGGTCACCTGGAAGTGGATGGTGTAGGCGGGGTTCAGGGCGTTCATGGCCGCCTGGGTGACGAAGCCGATGTCCCGTCCCCGCACGCGGGCCGCAGCTGCCGCGCTCAGCAGCTTGCGACCCTCGAAGGTCGCCTCCCCCTTGACCAGCGGATCGCCGGGGAGCAGGCCGAGCAGCGCCATCACGATCGTGCTCTTGCCCGACCCGGACTCGCCCACGAGAGCCGTGACCGTCTCGCGTTCGACCTCGAAGCCGACGCCTCTCACCACCGGGGGAGCCGTGCGCTCGTAGGCGACGACCAGGTCCCCCACCGACAGGATCGGCCCCGATGCCGGCGCCGCGGTCTCACCGGAGGGAGCCGCCGGCACGGGCCGGCGCTTCCGCGTCTTCAGGAAGCGCAGGCGGCTGGTGGGACTGGTCAGGCGGGGGTCGGCCCACTCCTCGCAGGCGTACCCGGTGAACGCGAAGCCCAGGACGACGATGGTGAGGGCGAGGCCGGGCGGCACCATCCACCACTTCCACGCCCCGGTGAGCAGGGCGTTGTTGGAGCTGGCGTTGGAGAGCATGACGCCCCAGCTGGCCTGGTTGGGGTCGCCCAACCCGAGAAAGGCCAGGGCCGCCTCGGACACGATGGCGGCGTTGGCCACCCGCACGAACTGGGCTGCGGCCAGCGGGGTCAGCCGGGGCAGGATGTGGCGGCAGACGCAGCGGGAGTTGGTGCCGCCCATGGCCCGCGCCGCCTGCACATGCGGGTACTCGCGCAGCTTGAGGACCTGGGCCCACAGGACGCGGGCCGGTCGGGCCCACGTGACGGCGGCGATCACGAGGGCGGTCACCACCAGGCCGCGGCCCAGGAAGGCGGCCAGCACCAGCACCAGGGGAAGGAACGGGAAGGCCAGGGTGACGTCGGTCAGGCGCATCAGCACCGCCTCGACCCAGCCCCGTCGCCACCCGGCGACGAGGGCCACCGTCGTGCCGACGACCGTTGCCAGCACCGCGGCCCCGAGCCCGATGGCCAGGGAGATGCGCCCGCCGTAGACGAGCTGGGAGAAGAGGTCCACCCCGAGGTCGTCGGTGCCGAGCGGGTGGCCCAGGCTCGGCCGGAGCAAGGGACGGGCGCTCGGCCGGGTCGGCGAGTGGCGGGCGATGAACGGTGCGAAGGTGGCGGCGAGGATCGGCACGGCCAGGAGGACCAGGCCCACCCGGCCGAAGATCTGCCCGGGGCTCCGCCGTCTGCTCACCCGCTCACCGCGCCGGGCCGCCGCACCCTCGGGTCCAGGAACGGATAGACAAGCTCGGCCACCAGGTTGGCGGCGATCACCCCTGCGGCGATGAGCAGGAACGCCCCCTGCAGCACCGGGTAGTCCCGCGACAGCACGCTCTCGTAGATCAGCCGTCCCAGGCCGGGATAGGCAAAGACCGTCTCGACCGGCGCCGCTCCCCCGAACAGGGCGCCCACGTTCAGCATGCCGACCGTCCACACCGGCACCAGGGCGTTGCGGCGGGCGTGGCGGCGCACGCCGGCGCCGTCCAGCCCCTTGGCCGCGGCCATGGTCACGTAGTCCTCGCCCAGCTCGGTGACTGCGGCGGAGCGGGCCACGAGGAACGCAGATCCCATGCCCCCGAGCGTCAGGGCGGTGATGGGCAGGACGGCCCGGCGGGCGACCTCGAAGACGAAGGCCAGGCCGGTGGCGTCACTGTCCGGCAGCGCCCCGAAGACCGGCAACAGCCGCAGGGTGACGGAGAAGAGCAGGACCAGCAGCAGGGCGACGAAGAACGGCGGGAACGAGTCGAGGATCATGATGCCGGTCAGGGTGCGGGCGTCGGAGCCCGTCCCCCGCCGCCACGCCGAGCGGAACCCCAGGGCGGCGCCGAGAAGCGTGGAGATGACCACCGACGAGCCGACCAGCAGCAGCGTCCACGGCAGCCGGTCGGCCAGCAGCTCGGTGACCGGTGCGCCGTAGCGGGTGGAGGTGCCGAGGTCGCCCCGGGCCAGCTGGCCCAGGTAGCGGCGGAACTGCTCCCAGTTCGACCCCTGGAGGCCGTACTGCGAGGCCAGCTCCATCCGCTCCTCGGGGCTGATCTTGCTGGCCTGCTCCGCCGGGATCAGGAAGTCGATCGGGTCGCCGGGGGCCAGCCGGGGAAGGGCGAAGTTCAGGACGATGGCCACGGCCAGCACCAGCAGGGCCAGCGGCAGGGCATGGACCAGTTGGCGTCCGATGGGTAGGAGCCCGCTCCAGGCGTTGTCCGTCTGGATGCGCCACTCGGGGCGGCGATCGGGAGCCGCCTCCACCGGTGTGGCGGCGACTCCCGTCTCCCTGGCCAATACTCAGGCTCCGCTGTTGATGGAACGGCCGCCCGTCACGCTTCCTCGGGCTCGTAGCTCTCCCGCTTGCGGCTCTGGGCGACGAACAGGCCGCCACCGATCGCCGCCAGGGCGACGAGCACGCCGATCAGCGCCCACGGCGGCTGGCTCTCCTCGCTTCCACTGCCCACCGCCTCGGCCCGCTCCTCCTCGTAGCCGGGGATGAACGAGCGCTTGGTGAGGATGCCGTGGCCGGTGTCGGCCACCCAGCCGTTGTAGGCCGACGGCCGGAAGGCGTAGTCACCGTTCGGGTAGAAGAGGACGAGGGTGGGGGCGTCCTGGGCGAAGATCCGCTGGGCCTCGATCAGCAGGCGCTTGCCCTCCTCGTTGTCGACCTGCCGCCTGGCCGAGTCGACCAGGGCGTCGAACTGCGGGTTGGCGTACTTGCCGAAGGAGCTGGCCGAGGGGGCGTTGGGGACGGGCGAGTGGAAGAAGAACGACAGGGCGTCCGGATCGGCGTGGGCGTGCGACTCCAGGTTGGTGATGAAGGAGTCGTAGTTGCCCGAGCCCCGCCGCTGGCGCAGCGTGGCGGCGTCGATGGACTCGACGTTCATCCTCACGCCGACCGCCTCGACCTGCTGGCCGATGAGTTGGGCGGCCCGCTGGTGCTGGGGCTCGTTCGAGGCGACGGTGATGTTGAACTGGATGGGCTCGCCCGCCGGCGTCCGGCGGACGCCGTCGGGGCCTCGCTGGTAGCCGGCCTCGTCCAGCATCCGGTTGGCCCGGGCGACATCGAACTCGTGCCCGCCTTCGGGGTCGGCCCACGCCGAGTCCGGGTGGGTCCAGCCGTCCCGGCCGGGGCGGCCGCGGCCGAGCAGCACGGTGTCGACCAGGGCCTGGTTGTCGATGCTGAGGGTGATGCCCTTGCGGAGCCGCGGGTCGGTCAGCGGGGCCTTGGAGTTGTTGAAATGCAGGTGGACCGACTCCATCCGCGTGCTCTCCACCACCCTGATGCCGGGCGTGTTCGAGAGCTGCTCGAAGAGCTCGGGCGGCACGGTTCGGTCGACGGTGTCGACCTGGCCGGTCTGCAGGGCGGCGAACGCCGCGGCCGGGTCGAGGACGATGGGCACGTCGACCTGGTCGACCTTGGGCTTGCCCTTGAAGTAGTTCTCGTTGGCCTCGAGCCGGTAGCGCTGGCCGTTCACGAACTCGACCAGCTTGTAGGGGCCGGTGCCGATCGACGGGAGGTCGGTGGCGGTCACGGGGTTGGGCACCGACTCCCAGATGTGCTTGGGCACCATGGGGAGATCACCCCCGGGCAGGATCTCGAACGTGGGTGCGGCGTCGGCGAAGTTCAGCCGGACGGTGAGCGGATCGAGGATGTCGGCAGACTGGAAGACCGGGTACTCCCACACGTGGTGGCTGTAGCGCCCGCCGGTGGTGTTCTTCATCTTCTCGAACGTGAAGGCCACGTCCTCGGCGGTGAAGGGGCGTCCGTCGTGCCACGTGACGCCGGGACGGAGGTGGACCGTCCAGCTCTTTCGGTCGGGCGACGGTTCGGCCCGCTCGGCCAGCCACGGCTCCGGGTCCTCCTTGACCTGCGACCAGAACAGCGTGTCGTAGACCAGGTTGTTGAGGTCGTGGGAGGTGGGCAGGCCGCCCATGGTGAGCGTGAACGGCGTGAGGTTGTTCTCCCACGCCTTGTACGCAACCGTGATCTTGGACGGCTGCGGCTGCGCCACCGCTCCGGGCGCCACTGTGGCGACCAGGGCGGCGGTGGCGACCAATCCGGCGACCCGGAGGCGCGCGGCGACTGACATGTGTCTCCTTCCAGGACTCTCACGACTCCACCGTGAAGCGAAGTGTCGTCCACCCAGCTATTTCCGGCCCGTACTACCCGACCCTCGGTGACGGCGAAACACAGCGGCGGCCCACGCGGAAGAAAAACCTTGCCTTTCGAGGCGGTCGGGTGTATCACCAATATTCGTTAGTATTACATCAGTTACTGACTTGCCAGAGGAAGGAGTGCTCCATGCATCACCCATCCCGATTCCGCGCGTCCCTCGGCGCCGGACTTCTCGCTGCAGCACTCGTCGGAGTCGCGTGCTCGTCCGGGTCGTCGGATCGTGCGTCCGACCGAGTGCCGGAGCCGCGCATCTCGACTGCCGACGCTGCGGCCCGGCAGGAGGCGCTGCGCACGGACATGCGCAAGCTCTGGGAGGACCACGTCACCTGGACCCGAATGTTCATCGTCTCGGCCGAGGCCGGTTCTCCGGACACCGACGCCACCGCCCAGCGCCTGCTCCAGAACCAGACCGACATCGGCAACGCCATCAAGCAGTTCTACGGCGACGCGGCCGGCGCCCAGCTCACCATCCTGTTGCGTGAGCACATCCTGGTGGCGGCCGACCTGATCGGTGCGGCCATGGCCGGCGACGACGCCAAGGTCACCACCATCCACGATGCCTGGTACGCCAACGCCGACGAGATCTCCGGCTTCCTGGCCCAGGCCAACCCGGAGCACTGGCCGCTCGACATGATGCGCCCGATGATGCGGGAGCACCTCGACCACACGCTGAGCGAGGCGGTCAACCACCTCAAGGGTGACTACGCGGCCGACATCGCCGACTACGACCGCATCCACGTCCAGATCCTCGCCATGGCCGACATGCTGACCGACGGCATCGTCGCCCAGTT
>JBOGIE010000155.1:0-6959 GCA_050742435.1 Acidimicrobiales bacterium
TCTTCAACGGCATCCATGACCCGGACCCTGACGTCGTGGCCGGCATCCGGGAGCGGTTCGTGGCCACCGACTTGTACTCGCCCTTCGCCAACCGCCGGGGCTCGGCGTTCGACATGGATCTCGATGCGGCTCGTTCCGGCAAGGCCGGCAACGGGGACCCCCTGGCCGTGTCGGACCTGTTCGACCTCATGCCCGCCTTCCTCTCCCACCACCCCGACCAGGAGGACCCCCAGCCGGTGGAGTCCGCCGGCCCGTGGGGCCGGCACTGATTGCCGGCCTCGAAAAGCCTCAGCCCGGACCCCGCCGTCGCCGGCTGGACGAAGAGATAGGTTCTGGACGACTACATAGATTTGTGTAACAATGTTCGATGCCGGGGTGGCGTGTGTCCGCCGTGCACGCCAGCCCCGGCCTCATCAGCCTTCGGCGAGAGGCTTGCGCCATCCTGGCCAAGACCGAGCGTGGCCCGGGAGGTACGGATGACCCCTGATCGTTCCATGGACGAGATCGATCGCCGGACCTTCCTGGCCGGTGCGGCCCTGGCCACCGGCGCGCTCCTGGCCGCGTGCTCGCGCAACGGTGGGTCGGCCTCGACGACGACGTCCCCGTCGGCGACCGAACCGCCTCACTGGCACTACGAGGGCGAGGCGGGGCCGCAGCGCTGGGGTGAGCTCGACCCGGCGTACGCCACCTGCTCCACCGGAAGGATGCAGTCGCCGATCGACATCGTCAACCCGTCACCCAGCGGGACGACGTCGCCTACCCTCGCCTACCGGCGTGCCCCCGCGAACGTGGTCAACAACGGCCACACGGTCCAGGCCGACGCCGGCGCCGGCCTGGCCATGACGCTGGACGGCACCGACTACGAGCTCCTGCAGATGCACTTCCACGCCCCGTCCGAGCACGCGTTCTCGGGGCGGACCGCGCCGGTCGAGCTCCACTTCGTGCACCGGGCGGCGTCGGGCCAGCTGGCTGTGCTCGGTCTGCTCGTCCAGGAGGGGGTGACCAACCCCGCCTGGCGGCCGTTCGTGGACGTGCTCGGCACGCCCGAGGGCGGTCACGCCGCGGTCGATCTCGACTGGCCTGCGCTGGTGCCCACACCGCTCACCACGGTGAGGTACATCGGCAGCCTGACCACGCCCCCGTGCACCGAAGGCGTCCAGTGGCTGGTGGCCCGCGACACGCTGGTGCTCGGCCCGGCGCAGATCACGGCGTTCACCGACGCCTATGCCGACAACAGCCGTCCTCGCCAGCCCCTCAACGGGCGGGCGGTGACGGTGGACGCGCCCTCGCGCTAGCCGGCAGATCCCCGGCAGTCGGGCTCGGTGCCGGGGCTCAGGGTCTCCGACCCGCTGATGCCCTCGGTCATGTCCCGGGCGACGACCAGGGTCCAGCTGCCGCTCTCGTAGTCGGCGGGCTGCGGGCAGCTCAGCGGTCGCCGCTCGAAGCGGAACTCGCCGTTGGCGTCGGCCTGGATGGTCTCCTCGACGTACGGCCGCACGTTGCCGCCGGTGGCCGAGAGGACCACGGTGATAAGGACGGGTCCGTTGGGCGAGAACCCCGAACCGTCCACCACGATGCCCTCCAGCATCCCGCCGGCACCGCGCTCCTCCTCCACGTCGACGGCGAAGTCCTCCTCGAGCTCCGAGCACGCCGCGGCGCCGAGCGCCAACAGCAGTGCGATGGCGGGAAGCCGAAGGGCCCGGATGAACCCTGAGCCGTGCCGTGCCGTCGAACTCCTCATCGCTTCTCCCCTTCCAGGCAGCCGGATGGCGGGACTGTATCTCCCGCCCGCCTCGGATTCCCGGACCGCCCGGTCAGCTCGCCCAAGCTCTGGCCAATACCCCGGTCGGTCCCCGTCCGCAGCACCGACCACCGGGTGCGGCGGATGCACAGATCTGGCAGCCCTGGCCGAGGACGAGAGGCGGGAGGTCGGCCCGCGCCTCTAGGTTCCCGTCACACAGCCGGTGTTCTTGCGCGATGCTTCACATGCAATCGAGCTGTTCACCACAGCTGATCCGGGACCGAGTCCCGCTCCGAAGAACCGACAAAGGAAAGGATCGTCAATGTACGAACACAGCTGTGCGAAGGCCGGGGCTGTCGGCTGCGGATGGGTCATTCGAGCGGGCAGTGAAGAGGAGCTCAAGGCCAAGGTCGTCGAGCACGCCCGTCGCAAGCACAACGTCCAGGGCATGACCGACACAATCTACAACTACCTCCGGGAGCAGGCCCGCCGGGCGTAGCTGCGGAGTAGCAGCGCGGGCGCCGGTAGATTCGCCGGCAGTGGCTACCACCCCCCGCCGGCTCACACAGTTCAGCCACGGCGCAGGCTGAGCCTGCAAGCTCGCCCCCGGCGAGCTGGCGCAGGTTCTGCGCCGCCTGGAACTCCCGACCCATCCCGACCTGCTCGTGGGCACGGCCACGAGCGACGATGCCGCGGTCTGGCGGCTCGACGCCGACCGCGCCCTGGTCGTCACCGCCGACTTCATCACGCCGATCGTCGACGACGCCCGGGCGTGGGGACGCATCGCCGCCGCCAACGCGGTGAGCGACGTCTACGCCATGGGCGGCCGTCCCATCCTGGGCCTGAACCTGGTGGGGTGGAACACCGAGGAGCTGACCACCGACATCCTCGTCGACGTGCTCCAGGGCGCGGCCGAGGCTGCGACCGAGGGCGGTTGGGTGACCGTGGGGGGCCACACCGTCGAGGATCCCGAGCCCAAGTTCGGCATGGCCGTGGTCGGTGAGGTGCACCCCGACCGCATCCTCACCAACGCCGGGCTCCGCCCGGGCGACAGCCTGGTCCTCACCAAGGCCCTGGGGGCCGGCATCGTGGCCACGGCCATGAAGGCCGGGAAGGTGTCGGCCGAGGTGGTCGACGCCGCCGTCGCCTCCATGAGCCGGCTGAACCGGGAGGCGGCGGCCGCCGCCCTGGAGGCCGGGGCCGCGGGCGCCACCGACATCACCGGCTTCGGCCTCCTCGGCCACCTGCGCAACATGGCCGAGGCGTCCCAGGTCGACGCCGACCTGCGGGTGAGCGCCATCCCCGTCATGCCCGGCGTGCCGGAGCTGGTCGTCCAGGGGCTGGTCCCGGGTGGCACCCGGCGCAACCTGGCCTGGGCCGCCGAGCGGGTGGAGGCCGACGGCGTGGACGACGACGTCCTCATCGTCCTGGCCGACGCCCAGACCTCGGGCGGGCTGCTGTTCGGCGCCGAGGCCGACCGGGCCGGGGCGGCGGTGACCGCCCTGCGGGCGTCGGGGCACCCGGCCGCGGTGATCGGGGAGGTCGCCGCCGGCCGGGGCACCATCCGCGTCCGCCCCTGACCCCGCATACGCGGCGGTTACGTCGGGCTTACCGGCGGTCGGTAGCGTGACCCGCGGTGAGGGGGACGGGGCTGCGGACGAGGGTGAGGGCGGGAGCGGCCGGCCTGGTCCTCGTGCTCGCCGCGTGCGGGGGGAACGACGGAGGGCCGCCGGCCGGGGCCATCCTCGCGGCTCCCGGGGGTGACGTGGTCGTCACCCACGACCCGAACCCCATCGTCGCCCGCAACTCGCCCGACCTCGCCGTGAACCCGGTCCAGCGCACGAACATGGTCGTGGTCGACCGGATCGACCGGCCCGACTTCGGCGCCGGCATCCACGTGACCAACAACTCGGGGGCCAACTGGCAGGACGTCGCCCTGACCGGTCCCCCCGGGAACGCCGGCAAGCCCTACTCGCCCTCGGCCGCCTACGACGGGCGGGGCATGCTCTACGTCTCGTTCGTCACGCTCAGCGGTCCGGGCAACTCGCCCGACGGGCTGTGGGTCACCCGGTCCGGTGACGGCGGCCTGTCCTTCGACGAGCCCACACGGGTGGCCGGCCCCGACACCTTCCACACCACCCTGGCCGTCGCCCCCAGGAGCGGGCGGGTCTTCGCCGCCTGGCTGCAGTCCAACCCGGCGGCCAGCGAGTGCGAGCTGTGCTTCGCCCGGACGGGGCTGCCCATCGTGGTGAGCCGGTCCGACGACGGTGGCCGCACCTGGTCGCCCCCGGTGCCGGTCAGCGACCCCGGCCGGGCCCGCGTCGGCGCGCCGGTGCTGGGGGTGAGCGACGACGGCAACCCGGCCGTGCTCTACGTCGACTACGGCGACGACCGGGTCGACTGGGAGAACCTGCCGGGCAGCTACGACGGCACGTTCAGCCTGGTCCTCGCCCACTCGCCCGACCGGGGCAAGCGGTTCGAGCCGGGACGGGTGGTGGACGACGAGATCGTGCCGCCCGGCCGCTTCATGGCCTACCTGCCCGTCCGGCCGGGGTTCGCCGTGGCCGCCGATGGGGACATGGTCGCGGCCTGGGGCGACCGCCGGGCGGGCGACTCCGACGTCCTCCTGCGCCGGTCGAGGGACGACGGTCGGACGTGGAGCGAGCCGGTACGGGTGAACCGGGGAGCGCCGGGCGACGGTGTGCCTCAGGACATGCCGGCCGTCGACGTGGCCCCGGGCGGGCGCATCGACGTGGCGTACTACGACCGAGCCGTGGACCCGCGGGGGCCCATGGTCGACGTCCTGGTGTCGTCCTCCTCCGACGGGGGGGAGTCGTTCCCCAGGACGTTCCGGCTGAGCACCCAGACGTCGAACCGCCGCATCGGCCCGCCCGCGTCGCCCTTCTCCCCGGAGGCCGACTTCGGCACCCGCATCTCCGTGGCGTCGCTGTCCGGCGGGGCCGTGGCGGCCTGGACCGACACCCGCAACGGCACGGCGGACAGCGGCAAGCAGGACGTGTTCCTGTCCTCGGTCGCGCTGGCCGACAACCAGTCACTGGATCTCGGCTTCCGGCTGCTCGCCGTGGGCGGCGGGCTACTGGGCGTGGCGGGGGTGACCCTGTTCGTCCTCTCCCGCCGGGCCCGCCGGCGGGCCACACCCGGGGCGGAGGGCGACGAGGCGGCCGGCTCGGAGTCGTCCCCGCCGGATCCCGACCCCGACCCCGCCACCACGCACTGACTGGGCCGGGCGGCCGGATGGCGGGGTTCGTCTACCTGCGCCACGATGAGATCGCCCTGACCCTGCTGGGGGTGGCGACGGTGATCGTGGTCGCCCGCCTGGCCGGCGCGGCGTTCAGGCGGCTGGGCCAGCCGCCGGTCATCGGGGAGGTGATCGCCGGGATCGCCCTGGGGCCGAGCGTGCTCGGAAGCTGGTCGAACGGCCTGTTCCCGGCCGAGACCCGGCCCCTGCTGCGGGTCCTGGCCACCCTCGGCCTGGTGGTGTTCATGTTCCTGGTCGGCCTGGAGATGGATCTGGGACTGCTCGGGGGCCGGCGGCGGCGGATCTCCTCGGTGGTGGCGGTGGCGGGGACGGCGGTGCCTTTCGTCCTCGGGGTGGCCCTGGCCGCCGCCCTCCACCCCAGCCACCCCACGGACGACTTCCTGGCCTTCGCCCTGTTCCTCGGCGCGGCCATGTCGACCACCGCCTTCCCCGTCCTGGCCCGCATCCTCCAGGAGCGCCGGCTCTACGACACGCCCCTGGGCGTGCTGACCATGGCGTCGGCCGCCGTCGACGACGTCCTCACCTGGGCCGGCCTGGCGGTGGTGGTGGCCATCGTGGCCGCCACCGGGGCGTGGACCCTCCCGTACATCTGCGCCTTGAGCCTCGTCTTCGTCCTGCTCATGGTGCTGGTCGTGCGCCCCGCCCTCGCCCGTCTCCGGGACCACGAGCTCGGCCCCGGCGAGCTGGCCCTGGTCCTGGCCGGCATCCTGGCCTGCGCCTTCGCCACCGCGGCCATCGGCGTCCACGAGATCTTCGGTGCGTTCCTGCTGGGCGCGGTCTTCCCCCGGGGTAGCCTGGGCGACGAGGTCCGGGAGCGGCTCGAGGTGGTGGCCGTCATCCTCCTGCCCGTGTTCTTCGTCACCACGGGGCTGGACGTGGACGTGGGCCGGGTGGGCGTGGAGGGCATCTGGCAGCTGGCCCTGATCCTCCTGGTCGCCTGCGCCGGCAAGCTGCTCGGGGCCGGGCTGGGCGCCCGCTCCCAGGGGCTGGCCGGGCGCGAATCGCTGGCCCTGGGCGTCCTCATGAACACCCGCGGGCTCACCGAGTTGGTCGTGCTGAACATCGGCCGGGAGCTGGGCGTCCTGGACGGCCCGTTGTTCACCCTGCTGGTGATCATGGCGGTCCTGACCACCATCGCCACCGCCCCGCTCTTGCGCGTGGTGAAGCCGGATCCCTGGCTGGGGGAGGGCGGCGTTCACTAGTGCCCCGGGAGGGTAGACACTGGGACATGCGACGGCTGCTGACCGCGATCCTCCCCACCCTCCTTCTCGTGGTCCTGGCCGGGCCGGCCTCGGCCCAGACCCCAGTCCTCGACCGTGCCGCCCAGGAGCTGCGGCGCAGCCCCGTGTATGTCGACCCGGCCGCCGAGCGCGCCGGTCAGGTGTCCGCCGAGCGCCTCCGCGAACGAGTCGGGCGAGGTGACGGCTCTCTGTTCGTGGCCGTCCTTCCTGCCGCCGCCACGTCGGAGGCCGGTGGAGACGTTCAGCAGTCCGTGAGGACGCTGATGGGCAAGGTGGGCCTTCGGGGCACCTACGCAGTGCTCATCGGGGACAGCTTCCTGGCCACGAGCACTGCCATTCCCGCCGGCCAGGCGGCCGAGCTTGCCAACCGCGCCATCCAGTCGCACCGCAGTGACGGTCCCGGCGCGGTCTTGGAGAACTTCGTTGACCGGGTGAACCAGGCAGAAGGCGGGTCCGGCGCCTCGCAGGGCGATGGAGGCACAGCCGACGATGGCCGGGACACCGGAGGCGGAGGCGGCGGCGGTGCTCTCCTCGTTCTCCTCGCCATCGGCGCGGGCGCCTTCTTCCTCTGGTCGAGGAGCCGTCGGAGCCGGGAGCGGCAGGCCGACCAGAAGGAGTTCCAGGCCGACCGGCAGTTGCTGCAGGCCGAGCTGTCCGTTCTGGGCAGCGACGTGATGGAACTGGAGCCGCACGTCAC
>JBOGIE010000156.1:0-6907 GCA_050742435.1 Acidimicrobiales bacterium
TCCACCGGACGGCCGACGGGTACGTCGTGCGGGACGCCGGGTCGTTGAACGGCACGTACCTGAACCGTGAGCGCATCGAGGAGGCGCCGCTGGCCAACGGCGACGAGCTCCAGATCGGCAAGTTCCGACTGGTGTTCTTCGCCGGCGGCGCGGGGGAGGAGTGAGCGACACCGTGGAGGACCGGGCGTACCTGTCGATCGGCGAGGTGCTGGCCCTCCTCAAGGAGGAGTTCCCCGACGTCACCATCTCCAAGATCCGCTTCCTGGAGAGCCAGGGGCTGCTCGACCCCGAGCGGACCCCGTCGGGGTACCGCAAGTTCTACGACACCGACGTCGAGCGGCTGCGCTGGATCCTGCGCCAGCAGCGGGAGCACTTCCTGCCCCTCAAGGTGATCAAGGGTCGCCTCCGGGGTGGCTCCGACCCCGGCGAGGAGGCGGCCGAGGCGGCCGCACCCACCGAGGCGGCGGCGCCGGCGACGCCCGAGGGGCCGGAGACCGCGGGGCCGGCCCGGGCGGCCACGTCGCCGCCGGCCGAGAGTCGTCTGCCGGCCGCGGCCCCGGTGACCGACTCGGCACCCCTCGTGCTCTCCTCGGGCGGCGTGAGCATGAACCTGGCCGAGCTCGCCGCGGCCAGCGGCCTGGAGGACGACGACCTGCGCGAGCTCGAGCGCTACGGCCTGCTCACCGGCCGCCGGGCGGCTTCCAGCACGTACTACGACGAGGAGGCCCTGGCCGTGGCCCAGCTGGCCGCCGGGTTCATGAAGTACGGGGTCGAGGCTCGCCACCTGCGCATGTACAAGACCGCCGGGGAGCGCGAGGCCGGCTTCCTCGAGCAGGTGGTCATGCCCATGCTCAAGCAGCGCAACCCCCAGGCCCGCCGCCAGGCGGCCGACGCCCTCTCCGACCTGACCCGGCTGGGCCAGGGCCTGCGGGCGGCCATGCTCCGCCAGGCCCTCCGCAAGTACATCGAGGGGCAATAGCCACCCCTCCGGTCCTTTTTCAGGCGGACGAGCTGGCGGCGGGGGCGGCCCGGGTGGCGGCCGAGATCTCCGAGGCCCACCCCGAGGGCGTGGTCCTGGTCGCCGTCCTCAAGGGCAGCGTCCCTTTCCTCGCCGACATGGTGCGGTCGCTGACCGTCCCCCCGGTCATCGACTTCATGGCCATCTCGGCCTACGCACCGGACACGGGGCGGGTCCGGATCGTCAAGGACCTGGACTTCGACATCTCCCAGCGCGACGTCGTCCTGGTCGAGGACATCGTCGACACCGGCCTGACCCTCACCTACCTGCTGGGCGAGCTGGGCCGCCGGCACCCCCGGTCGCTGGAGGCCTGCGCCCTGCTCGACCGGACGTCGCGGCGCATCATCCCCACTCCGGTCCACTACCGGGCCTTCGAGATCGGCGACCAGTACGTCCTCGGCTACGGCCTCGACTACGCCCAGCGCTACCGGAACCTGGACCGGGTGGTCGTGGGCGACCTCGCCGTCCTCCGGGAGGACCCGGACGCGTACGTGAGTTCCCTCTACGCGAGGTAACGTCCAAGACGTGGTCGAGATGCACCTGGTCGGGGTGCGGGTGGAGATGCCCACCAACAGCCCGATCGTCCTCTTGCGTGAGTCCGAGGGCCAGCACCGGGTGCTGCCCATCTTCATCGGCCCGGTCGAGGCCACCGCCATCGCCTTCGCCCAGAACGGGGTGGTCACCGCCCGGCCCCTGACCCACGACCTGCTGCGGGACCTCCTCGTGGCCCTGGGGGTCGGGGTGGAGCGCATCGTCATCACCGAGCTGCGGGACCGCACCTTCTACGCCGAGATCGAGATGACGACCAACGGCTCGGGCTACAAGGTTTCCAGCCGGCCGTCCGACGCCATCGCCCTGGCCGCCCGCCTGGGCACCCCGATCTTCGCCGACGAGGCCGTCCTCGAGGAGGCGGCGGTCACCATGAGCGACGACGACGAGGAGGAAGATGACGAGGTCGAGCGCTTCCGCGAGTTCCTCGAGGGTGTGAACCCCGAGGACTTCGCCTCCTAGGCGACCTGCCCTGGACAGGAGCCGCCCCCGGCGGGTCCTGTCGCTCCATCCCTTCCGCCCCCGGCCCCCGGGTCCTGTCCCTCACGGCTCCTCCCCACCCCCGCCGGAGGCGGGGGCGGGGTCCCCTCCCTACGGGCCACCCGGGGGCCTCCGCCCGTGCCCGGTCGTTGATTTCCTGTGGATACAGACCTACCCTGCTCACACGGGCGTAACTACACGGTGAGGCGTAAGCGCTCGACCTGGTGAAAAAGGGGATGGGATGGGCGAGGACGACTCGATCGGGTTCCGGGGACCGCAGGTCTGCAAGATCGTGGGGATCACCTACCGCCAGCTGGACTACTGGGCCCGCACCAACCTGATCCGGCCGTCGATCGCCGACGCCCGGGGGTCGGGCACGCAGCGGCGGTACTCCTACCGCGACCTGGTGGAGCTGAAGGTCATCAAGGGCCTGCTCGACGCCGGCGTGTCGCTGCAGTCGGCCCGGAAGGCCATCGAGTACCTGCGCGACAACCTGGGCGAGGACATCGCCACCGCCAGCCTGGTCATCAACGGCTCCGGCTCGGTGCTGGTGCGCACCGACGGTGAGCTGGTCGACCTGGTGCGGCGGGGCCAGGGCGTGCTGTCCATCGTCGCCCTGGGAGGCGTGAAGGACGAGCTCGACGCCGCCATCACCGATCTGCCCCATCCCGGTCCCGCGGAGCGCCACTCCCACCCCTCGCGGGGCTCGGTGGCCGGCGCCGGTGCCGGAGGAGGCTAGGGGTCCTGAGCGAGCGCGGCGCCTCCGGGCCGGCTGCTGGGGACCCGCCCCTGCCGCACGCCGCGGTGCGCTTCGCGCACAATTCCGAGCTCCAGTTCGCCAAGCTGCTCGACTTCTACGGGATCGTCTGGCAGTACGAGCCCCGCACGTTCGTCCTGGAGTGGGACGGCGAGGGTCGCTCGGCCCAGGCCTTCACCCCCGACTTCTACCTGCCGGCCTACGACCTGTTCATCGAGATCACCACCATGAACCAGAAGCTGGTGACCAAGAAGAACCGCAAGGCCCGCCGCCTCGGGGAGCTGTACCCCGACGTCAACATCCGGGTCCTCTACCAGCGGGACTACCTCAACCTGCTGGTCAAGTACGGGCTCGAGCCCCCCTCGCAGAGCATCCCGCCCGTGGACGAGGGCGTCGAGCCGCTGCCCCTGCGCTTCGCCAAGGCGGTCGCCGACCAGGACCCTCCGGCCCGCCACGGCCGCCGCAAGCCGGCCTGAACCCCGACCTGGCCCTCGCCCTGGAGTTGGCCGACCTGGCCGACGGGCTGACGCTGGCGCGCTTCCGCGACCGGGAGCTGGAGGTGATCACCAAACCCGACCTCACGCCGGTCACCGAGGCCGACCGGGCGGTGGAGCAGGCCCTGCGGGCGCGGATCGCCGAGGCCCGGCCCGGGCACGGCGTCCTGGGGGAGGAGTTCGGCGAGCATCCCGGCAACGGCCGGCGGTGGGTCCTGGACCCCATCGACGGCACGAAGAACTACGTGCGGGGGATCCCCGTGTGGGCCACCTGCATCGCCCTCCAGCACGAGGACGAGGTGGTGGTGGGCGTGGTCTCCGCCCCCGCGCTGGGCCGGCGGTGGTGGGCGGCGCGGGGCGAGGGGGCCTTCGCCGGGGGCCAGCCCATCCGGGTGTCGGCCGTGGGCGACCTGGCCCACGCCCAGCTCAGCTACGACAGTGTGCCGGGTTTCGAGGCCTACGGCCTGGGCGACCGGTTCCTCGGCCTGGCCCGCCGCTGCTGGCGCAGCCGGGGGCTGGGCGACTTCTGGTCGCACGTGCTGGTGGCCGAGGGGGCGGTCGACGTGGCCGTCGAGCCCGAGGTCTCCCTGTGGGACGTGGCCGCCATCCAGGTCATCGTCGAGGAGGCGGGCGGCCGCTTCACCGACCTCTCCGGGACGGCCCGGCCCGACGGCGGCAGCGCCGTCTCCACCAACGGGCTCCTCCACGACGACGTCCTCGCCGCCCTCAGCCCCGGCGGCTGATTGAGTGAGCAGAAATGTGCCGGAATGGCATGATATTGCTCACTCGGGCGAGTTCGCAGGCGGGCTGCTGGGAAGAATCGCTGTATGAGCGACACCGACCTCGACGCCAGCTACGTCAACCCCACCGGTGAGTTCAGCCGCGACTCCCGCTACATCACCACCCGGGTCACCGCCGACGGCCGGGACGGCTTCCCGGTCGAGCCCGGACGGTACCGGCTGGTGGTCAGCCGGGCCTGCCCGTGGGCCAACCGGGCGATCATCGTCCGCCGCCTCCTGGGCCTCGAACCGGTTCTGTCCATGGGCGTGGCCGGACCGACCCACGACGAGCGCAGCTGGAACTTCGACCTCGACCCCCACGGGCGGGATCCCGTCCTCGGGATCGAGCGGCTGCAGGAGGCGTTCCTGGCCCGGTTCCCGGACTACGACAAGGGGATCACCGTGCCGGCCGTCGTCGACATCCCCACCGGCCGGGTGGTGACCAACGACTTCGCCCGGCTCACCCTCGACCTGTCGACCGAGTGGCGGGCCTACCACCGCCCAGGCGCCCCCGACCTCTACCCCGAGGACCGGAGGGACGAGATCGACGAGGTCATGGAGCTGGTGTACCGCGACGTCAACGACGGGGTGTACAAGTGCGGCTTCGCCGGCACGCAGGACGCCTACGAGAAGTCCTTCCGCCGCCTCTTCGACCGTCTGGACTGGCTGTGCGAGCGGATGGAGAACCAGCGGTACCTGGTGGGCGACACCATCACCGAGGCCGACGTCCGCCTGTTCACCACCCTGGCCCGCTTCGACGCCGTCTACCACGGCCACTTCAAGTGCAACCGCCACAAGCTGACCGAGCTGCCGGTCCTCTGGGCCTACGCCCGGGACCTCTTCCAGACCCCGGGGTTCGGCGACACCATCGACTTCGACCACATCAAGCGCCATTACTACGAGGTCCACGTCGACATCAATCCCACCCGGATCGTCCCCCTCGGCCCCGACCTCGAGGGCTGGCTGGAGCCCCACGGCCGGGAGGCGCTCGGCGGCCGGCCCTTCGGCGACGGCACCCCGCCCGGCCCGCCGCCGCCGGACGAGGTGGTCTCCGCCGACCACACCCCGCTGGGCGGCGCCTGAGCCCAGGCCTCACCGGTCCGGGGGTGGGTCGGCGGTAGCCTCGTGCTCCATGCCGGAGCGCCACTCTCCCCTCGACGCCGCCCACCGGGCGCTGGGGGCCAAGATGGTCCCGTTCTCCGGCTGGCTGATGCCGCTCTCGTACCCCACGGGCACGCTGGCCGAGCACCGGACGTGCCGTACGGGCGGGGTGGTGTTCGACGTCAGCCACCTGGGCACCGTGCTGCTACGGGGCCCGAAGGCCTACGACCTGATCCAGCGGACCCTCACCAACGACCTGGGCCGGATCGGTCCCGGCCGGGCCCAGTACACCCACCTCCTCGACGAGGACGCGTCGGTGCTCGACGACATCATCGTGTGGTGGGTGGGCCGCGACGAGTTCCACGTGATGCCCAACGCGGCCAACACCGAGGGGGTGCGGGCGGCCGTCGGGGGCGACGACATCACCGCCAGCCGGGCGGTCATCGCCGTCCAGGGCCCCGAAGCCCGCCGCTGGCTGGCCGACGTGTCGCCCGAGGCGGCGGCGGTGGGACGTTTCCACGTGGCCGAGGTGTCCTGGCGGGGGGCGCCCTGCGTGGTCGCCGGCACCGGCTACACCGGGGAGGACGGGGTGGAGGTCGCCGTCCCGGCCGTCGCCGCCCCGGAGCTCTGGGAGGCGCTGCTCGACGCCGGCTTCCTGCCCGCCGGCCTGGGCGCCCGCGACACCCTGCGCCTGGAGGCCGGCTTCCCCCTGCACGGCCACGAGCTCGGCCCCGGGATCACCCCGGCCCAGGCCGGCCTGGACTGGGTGGTGGCCTGGGACAAGGGGCCGTTCAGGGGCCGGGAGGCACTCGAGGCCGAGCGCAGGCGGGGCGTGGAGCGCATCCTGCGGGGGCTGGAGGTCGAGGGCCGCCAGCCGCCCCGGGCCGGCTACAAGGTCATGCTCGACGGGGCGGTGGTCGGCGAGGTGACCAGCGGCAACTTTTCGCCCACGCTGGGCCGGGGCATCGCCCTGGCCTTCCTCCCACCCCCGCTCAAGTCCGGGGCGGCGGTGTCCGTCGACGCCCGGGGCCAGCGCATGGCCGCCCGGGTGGTCTACCCGCCGTTCGTCTCTCGGCGACGGGCCTGACACCGGTGCACTTCGTCCCCCACACCGACGCCGAGGTGGCCGGGATGCTGGCCGCCATGGGGCTGTCCTCGGTCGAGGAGCTGTTCGACGCCGTGCCCGCTGCCCTGCGCCTGGCCGGTGGGCTGGACCTCGAGCCGGGACTGGCCGAGGCCGACGTGGCCGGGCGGTTCGACGCCTACGCCGCCGCCAACCGGCCGGTGGGCCGCGACCTCGTCTGCTTCGCCGGGGCCGGCGCCTACGACCACGACATCCCGTCGGTCGTGAACCGCCTGGCCTTCCGGTCGGAGTTCGTCACCTCCTACACGCCCTACCAGCCAGAGGTGGCCCAGGGTGTGCTCCAGGCCCTGTTCGAGTACCAGACCCTCGTCTGCCGGCTGTTCGGCCTCGACGTGGCCAACGCCTCCCTCTACGACGGGGCGTCGGCCTGCGTGGAGGCGGTGAACCTGGCCGTGGCCGCCACCGGCCGGTCCGAGGTGTGGGTGTCGCGGGGGGTCCACCCGCACTGGCGCGGGGTGATGGCCACCATGGCCGAGGGCACCGGCCACCGCCTGGTCGAGGTGGCCCTCGACGACGGTCTGACCGCCTTCCCGGGCGACGGGGAGCCGGGCGCCGTCGTCGTCCAGAACCCCAACTACCTGGGGT
>JBOGIE010000157.1:0-6885 GCA_050742435.1 Acidimicrobiales bacterium
GCGGGAGGTCAGCCGGGCGGTCATGACCAGGGACGAGCTCATCCCGGCCACCGCGGTCAACGCCCTGGCCGCCAGCTGGCTGCAGTTCATGATCCGCGACTGGTTCAGCCACGGGAAGAGCCCGGTCAACAACCCGATCGAGATCCCCCTTGAGCCCGACGACCCCTGGCCCGACAAGCCGATGCGGATCATGCGCACCCGCACGGATCCGACCCGCCCGCCCGGGCCCAGCGACCTGCCGGCCACGTACACGAACACCGAGACCCACTGGTGGGACCTGTCGAGCATCTACGGGAGCTCGCCCAGGTTCCGCGACATGGTCCGCACCGGCGCGGACGGAAAGCTGCATGTCACGCCCGCGGGGCTGATCCCCTACCCGACCGACCCCGACGTGGACCCGGTGCAGGTCCCGGGGTTCTGGGCCGGGCTGGCCATGCTGCACACGCTCTTCACCCTGGAGCACAACGCCATCTGCGACCACCTGAAGGCGAAGTACCCCGGCTTCTCCGACGACGACCTGTTCGAACGCGCCCGGCTGGTCAACGCCGCCCTGGTGGCCAAGATCCACACCGTCGAGTGGACGCCCGCCGTCATCAGCCACCCGACCACCGTGCGGGCCCTGCGCACGAACTGGTGGGGACTGGCCGGCGAGCGTGTCCACAATCTCATCGGCCGCATCAGCAAGAGCGAGGTCATCAGCGGCATCCCCGGCTCCGAGACCCGGCACTACGACGTGCCCTACAGCCTCACCGAGGAGTTCGTCGCCGTGTACCGGATGCACCCGCTCCTGCCCGACGACTACCCCCTCCGCTCCCTCACCGACGACTCCCTGCTCGAGGAGGCCACCCTGCGGAGCCTCTCGGGCCAGGGCGGTGTCGAGGTCATCGAGCGGGTGCCGATGCCGGACCTCTTCTACTCCTTCGGCCGCCTGCACCCCGGCGTGGTCTGCCTGCACAACTTCCCCCGGTTCCTCCAGGAGTTCATCCGCCCCGACGGGCTCGTGCTCGACATGGCCGCCCTGGACATCGTCCGGTCGCGGGAACTGGGCGTCCCCCGCTACAACGAGTTCCGGCGCCTCCTGCACCTGAAGCCGGCCAAGGACTTCAACGACCTCACCGACAACCCCCGGTGGGCCGAGGAGCTGAGCCGGGTCTACGGCGGGGACATCGAGAAGCTCGACCTCACACCGGGGATGTACGCCGAGCGCCTGCCGCGGGGGTTCGCGTTCAGCGACACCGCCTTCCGCATCTTCGTGCTCATGGCGTCGCGCCGGCTCAACAGCGACCGCTTCTTCACCCGCGACTACACCCCCGAGGTCTACACCAAGGCCGGGCTCGACTGGATCGACAAGAACACCATGGTCACCGTCCTCCGGCGCCACTACCCCCAGCTGGGTGACGCCCTACGGTCGGTCAAGAACGGCTTCCACCCCTGGAACCGGGCCGGCGCCGCCAGCTGAGCGGTCACCCCCGCTCCCGGCGCTCGACGGCCCGGCGGGCGGCGGTGAGCACCGGATCCCACACCGGCGAGTACGGCGGGGCGTAGGAGAGGTCGACGCCCAGCAGCTCGTCGACCGTCATCCCGTTCCAGACGGCCACCGCCAGGGCGTCGATCCGCTTGGCCGCGCCCTCCCGGCCGACGATCTGGGCGCCCAGCAACCGGCCGGTCCCCTGCTCGACCACCAGCTTGGTCGTGATCTTCCCCGTGCCCGGGTAGTAGCCGGCCCGGGTCGTGGCCTCCGAGACGACCGATTCGGCGCGGAAGCGGGCCTCGGCCGCCTCGGCCTCGTGCAGGCCGGTGCGGGCCACCTCGAGAGACCCGACCTTGACGGCCGCCGTCCCGATCACCCCCGGGAACGTGGCGTCACCGCCACCCAGGTTGATGCCCGCAACCCGGCCCTCCTTGTTGGCGTGGGTGCCGAGGGCGACGGCGACGGGCCGCCCGGAGACCCGATGGCGCTTCTCGGCGCAGTCGCCTGCGGCCCAGATCCCGGCGTGCGACGTGCGCATGCGGGGGTCGACGGCGATGGCGCCCGAAGGACCGACGGCGATCCCGGCGGCCTCGGCCAGGGCGGTGTTCGGTGCCACGCCCAGCCCGAGGACGACGACGTCGGCGGGGATCGTCCCGTCGCCGGTGACCACGCCGGTCACGTCGCCCTCGCCATCGGTCTCGAACCCGACCACCTCCTGTCCCAGGTGGAGGACGGTGCCGAACTCCCTCAGGGCCTCGGCCACCAGCGCTCCCATGTCGGGATCGAGCCGGCTGAGCGGCTGCGGGCCGCCGTCGACCATGTGGGTCTCCAGCCCGAGGGCGCAGAAGGCCTCGGCCATCTCCAGGCCGATGTAGCCGCCACCGACGATCACCGCCCGTCGAGGCGTGCGGCGGGCGACGTGGGACCGCAGGGCCACGCCGTCGTCGAGGGTCTGCACCCCGAACACGCCGCGGGCGTCGGCGCCCGGCAGTGGGGGCCGGACCGGCACCGCGCCGGTGGCGACCATCAGGTCGTCGAACCGCTCCTCCCGACGCTCGGCGCGGTCCCGGTCCAGCACCTGCACCACGCGCCGCTCGACGTCGATCTCCACCACCTCGTGGTCGAGGTGGACGTCGATGCCGTACTTGTCGCGGAACACCTGGGGCGTCCGCACGACCAGCGACTCCACGTCCTCGACCACGCCGCTCACGTAATACGGGATGCCGCACGCCGAATACGAGGAGAAGTTGCCCCGGTCGAAGGCCACGATCTCCAGCTCCTCCCGGCCCTTCCGCCGGCGGGCTTGGGACGCGGCGCTCATCCCTGCGGCGTCGGCGCCGATCACGAGCAGCCGTCTGGTCAAGGGCCGAATGGTAGGGCGAGGGCTACCATCCCGCCGGTATGGGCGTACGAGCCGGCTTCGGCCCTCCGGCCCCGGCGGCCCATGCGGCTCCGGCGGTCCCTGGCGAGACGGCGAGGCGCGAGCTGACGCTCGAGAACACCGGCGACACCGTGGAAGAGGTCCGCATGAGCCTGGAGGGCGAGGCCGCGGCCTGGGGGTGGGTCACCCCGGCCGCCATCGCCCTGGGACCGGGTGAGCGGGCGGTCGCATCGGTCAACCTCAAGCTGCCCCGGGCACCCCACCCGCCCGCCGGGCCGTTGCCCATCGGCGTCGCCGTCAGCTTCTCGGGCGGGCGGGCCGTTGCCTCCACCACCCTCGACGTCGCCCCCTTCGTCGACCTCTTCGCCACCCTCGAGCCGGCCACCTCCACCGGCCGGCGGGCCGGTCACCACGTCCTGCGGGTCGAGAACCGGGGCAACGCCCGGGTCACCGCCAGCGTCGAGGGCCAGAGCGAGGAGGTGTCGGTCGACGTGGCGCCCGACCGTGTCGAGGTCGTACCCGGCCAGCCGGCACAGGTCCAGGTCACCGCCAGCGCCGGGCGCCGGGCCACCGGCACGCGGACCTTCGCCGTGCTGGTGCGACCGGACGGGCCCGGGCGGCCGGCCCGGGCCGAGGGCGCCGTCCGGCTGGCAGGAGCGGGATGGACGACGCGGGTGGCGCTCCTCCTGCTGGTGCTGGCGGTGGCCGCCGTCAGCCTCGGCTCGTTGTTCGCCGGCTCCGACGATACGGCGACCGAGGCGACAGAGGGGCCGGAGGCGACGGGGGCGGCGAGTCCGCCGGCCGACCCGGAGTGCCCGGGGCGTGACCACCTGTCGCCCGACGCCAACGGCATCGTCCGGCCGGACGTGAAGCCGGCGTTCGACTACACGTTCCTCTTCGTCGAGGACGGCTGCCGGCCGGCCCGCTTCAACCCCTGCGCCCCGGTGCGCTACACGCTGAACCGCCGGCTGGCGTCGGACGCCGACGTGGCCACGCTGGAGGAGGCGCTGCGCAAGACGGCGGCGGCCACCGGCCTGCAGTTCGAGTACGCCGGCCCCAGCGACCTGGATCCGCTCACCGTCCCGCGTCCGGTGCGGGGCGCCGACGGCAGCCTCACCTGGCCGCCGGTGAACATCGGTTGGGCCCACCTCGGCCGCGGCGAACGGCTGCGGTCCCGCGACGCGATCCGTGAAGCACCCGACACCGTGATCGGTGGCGGCGGGCGACCGGTGGTGGTGGGAAACGTCATCACGACGGGCAACCTGGTCCTCAACCTCGACGCCGTCGCCGACACCGACACCGACCGGCCGGTGCCCCATGGTTTCGGACCCGGTGTGAACTGGGGCAGGATCATGCTCCACGAGCTCGGCCACGTGATCGGCCTCGGCCACGTGGAGAGCCGAACGTCGATCATGAACGAGTCCCTCACCCAGCAGACGATCAGCAGCTCCGAGTGGGGGGTAGGGGACCTGATCGGCCTTCGCCATCTCGGCCGCGCCGGCGGCTGCGTCGACGTGCCGCCCATCCAGGCCTCAGGAGCGCCCAGATGATCCCCACCCCCCTCACCCGGTCGCCGGAGTGGAACACCCTCCTCGGCCACCGTCGCCAGATGGCCACCGCTGACCTGCGCGAGCTGTTCGACCAGGACCCGGCCCGGGGTGAGACGCTCACCGCCGAGGCCGGCGACCTGTTCGTCGACTACTCCAAGAACCTGGTGACGCCCGAGACCATGACCCTCCTCGTCGCCCTGGCCGAGCGGGCCGGCCTCCGCCAGCGCATCGACGACATGTTCGCCGGCCGGCACATCAACGTCACCGAGGACCGGCCCGCCCTGCACGTGGCCCTGCGCATGGCGGCTGACACGTCGCTGACGGTCGACGGCCAGGACGTGGTGGCCGACGTCCACCGGGTCCTCGACCGCATGGCCGCCTTCTCCGAGGAGGTGCGCTCGGGCCGGTGGACCGGCGCCACGGGCGACCGCATCCGCAACGTGGTGAACATCGGCATCGGCGGTTCCGACCTGGGCCCGGCCATGGCCTACGAGGCTCTACGGGACTACTCGGAGCGCTCGATGACGTTCCGGTTCGTGTCGAACGTCGACGGCACCGACGTGTGGGAAGCCACCCGTGACCTGAACCCGGCCGAGACCCTCGTCGTGGTGTCGTCCAAGACGTTCGGCACGGTCGAGACGCTGACCAACGCCCGCTCGGCCCGGGCCTGGCTGACCTCCACGCTGGGCGAGGACGCGGTCGGCCGGCACTTCGTGGCCGTGTCCACCAACCGCGAGCGGGTCACCGAGTTCGGCATCGACCCCGACAACATGTTCGAGTTCTGGGACTGGGTGGGCGGCCGCTACTCGTTCGACTCGGCCATCGGGCTGTCGCTCATGGTCGCCATCGGCCCCGAGTCGTTCCGGGAGATGCTCGAGGGCTTCCGCACGATCGACGAGCACTTCCGCACCGCGCCGTTCGATCGCAACGTCCCCGTCCTCCTGGGCCTGCTCGGCGTCTGGTACGGGAACCTCTTCGGCGCCGAGACCCACGCCGTGCTGCCCTACAGCCAGTACCTGGCCCGCTTCCCCTCCTACCTCCAGCAGCTCGACATGGAGAGCAACGGGAAGTCGGTGAACCGCCAGGGCAAGCCGGTCGAATGGCAGACCGGGCCGGTCCTCTGGGGTCAGCCCGGCACCAACGGCCAGCACGCCTTCTTCCAGCTCCTCCACCAGGGCACCGCCCTGGTCCCCTGCGACTTCATCGGCTTCCTCGAGCCCAACCACGACGTGGACGGCCACCACGACCTGCTCATGGCCAACTTCTTCGCCCAGACGGAGGCCCTGGCCTTCGGGAAGTCGCCCGAGGAGGTGGCCGCCGAGGGAGTGCCGGAGGAGCTGGTCCCCCACCGCACCTTTCCGGGCAACCGCCCGACCAACACCATCCTCGCCCCCCGGCTCACCCCGTCGACGTTGGGCCAGCTGGTGGCGCTGTACGAGCACAAGGTCCTGACCCAGGGGACGATCTGGGACGTCAACTCCTTCGACCAGTGGGGCGTCGAGCTGGGCAAGGTGCTGGCCACCCGGATCATGGACGAGCTGACCGGCGAAACCGACCCCGAACCGGCCCACGACAGCTCGACCAACGCCCTCATCCGGCGCTACCGGGCGGTCCGAAAAGGCGCGTCCCAGTAGCCCGGGGGTAGGGCTACCATGACGGCGCGGTCCTCCTCGCCGTTCGTGTGACGTGCAGGTTGCCCAGATGGCTCTGAGGAGGACCGCCTCTTCTCTTCCGACCGACTAGGACGTTCCCCGGCCGGTCCTCTCCTGGAGTTCGTCGATTCGCTTCGACGCCTCGGCCTTGGTCAGCTTGTCGTCGAACGGTTCGTTGGCTTCCTGGGAGAGCGTCCGCAGGTAGGAGGCCTGGGCGCCGGTCATGGCCTCGTCGCCCGTCACCCACTCGTCCGGGTCCTTCGCGGTGTTGTCGCCGATGGGGTTCTGGTCGGTCATGGCCCGCTTCCTACCCAGCGGGAAGCGTCCCGAGGCCAGACTGAGCCGGATGGCCCGCCTCCTGCGCACCGACTGGCCCATCCTGGCCCTGGTCGTGGCGGGTGCCGGCCTCCGCCTGGCCACGACGGTGGCCTACCGGCCGGCCATGGCCTTCCTGCAGGACTCCTTCGACTACCTGGCCGACGCCCAGCGGCTGGAGCCGGGGATGATCCGCCCGTTCGGCTATCCCCTGTTCCTCCGGGTGCTCTCGGCCGGGGGGCGGTTGGACCTGGTCCCCGTGATCCAGCACCTCCTCGGCCTGGGCGTCGGCGTGGCCCTGTACCTCCTGCTCCGGCACCTGGGCGCCCGGTCGTGGGTGGCGGGACTGGGCGCCGCCCCGGTGCTGCTGGACGGGTACCAGATCTACCTCGAGCACTTCGTGATGGCCGAGACGCTCTTCGCCGCCCTGGTGGTTGCGGCCGTCGTCCTCCTCCTGTGGCCCGACCGGCCCGGCGCGGCGGCCGCGGCCGGCGCCGGGGCGGTGCTGGCCGCGGC
>JBOGIE010000158.1:0-6873 GCA_050742435.1 Acidimicrobiales bacterium
CTAGTCGGCGGGGCCGGTTTCGGCCAGCTCGACCGGGGGCGGCTCGATGCCCTCGATGGAGCGGAAGACGATCTCGCCGTCCTCGGCGTCGACGATGATCGTCTCGCCCGCCCGGAACTGCTTCCAGAGGATGCGCTCGGAGAGGGTGTCCTCGACCATGCGCTGGAGGGCTCGGCGCAGCGGCCGGGCGCCCAGGGTGGGGTCGTAGCCCTTCTCGGCCAGGAGGTACTTGGCCGCATCGGTGAGCTCGAGCGTGAGGCCCTGGCTGGCCAGCTGGTCACGCAGGCGCCTGCTCATGAGGTCGACGATCTGGGTGACCTCGTCGCGGCTGAGCTCGTGGAAGACGATGGTGTCGTCGATCCGGTTCAGGAACTCGGGGCGGAAGTGCTGCTTGAGCGCCTCCTGCACCTTCTCCTTCATCTTCTCGTAGGTCACCGCCTCGCTGGACTTCTGGAAGCCGATGGAGGCCTTCCGGAGGTCGGCGGTGCCCAGGTTCGAGGTCATGATGATCACGGTGTTCTTGAAGTCCACCGTGCGGCCCTGAGCGTCGGTGAGCCGCCCGTCCTCCAGGATCTGGAGCAGGGCGTTGAAGACGTCGGGGTGGGCCTTCTCGATCTCGTCGAAGAGCACCACGGAGAACGGCTTGCGGCGGACGGCCTCGGTGAGCTGGCCGCCCTCCTCGTAGCCCACGTAGCCGGGAGGCGAGCCCACCAGGCGGCTGACCGTGTGCTTCTCCATGTACTCGGACATGTCGAGCTGGATGAGGTGGCTCTCGTCGCCGAACAGGAACTCGGCCAGCGTCTTGGCCAGCTCGGTCTTGCCCACGCCGGAGGGGCCCAGGAAGATGAACGAGCCCGACGGCCGCTTGGGGTCCTTGAGGCCGGCCCGGGTGCGGCGGATGGCCTGGGAGACGGCCTTGATGGCGTCCTGCTGGCTGATGACCCGCTTGTGCAGCTCGTCCTCCATGCGCAGGAGCTTGGCCGTCTCCTCCTCGGTGAGCTTGTAGACGGGGATGCCCGTCCACAGGGCCAGCACCTCGGCGATGCCCTCTTCGTCGACCTCGTCGAACAGGTCGATGCCCTCGGCCTTCCACTCCGCTTCCTTGACCTTCTTGCGCTCCTCGAGCGCCTTCTCCTGGTCGCGGAGCTTGGCCGCCTGCTCGAACTTCTGGTTCTCGATGGCCTGTTCCTTCTCCTTGCGGACCCGGGCCAGGTCGTTCTCGAGCTCCTTGTAGTCGGGCGGGGTCTTCATCCGGCGCATGACCATGCGCGACCCGGCCTCGTCGATGAGGTCGATGGCCTTGTCGGGCAGGTGCCGGTCGGAGATGTAGCGGTCGGAGAGGTTGGCGGCGGCGACGATGGCCTGGTCGGTGATCGTCACCCGGTGGTGGGCCTCGTAGCGGTCGCGGATGCCCCGGAGGATCTCGATGGTGTGGGACACGGTGGGCTCGTCGACCTTGATGGGCTGGAAGCGGCGCTCGAGGGCGGCGTCCTTCTCCAGGTGCTTGCGGTACTCGTCCAGCGTGGTGGCGCCGATGGTCTGCAGCTCGCCCCGGGCCAGCATGGGCTTGAGGATCGAGGCGGCGTCGATGGCGCCCTCGGCCGCGCCCGCACCCACCAGGGTGTGGAGCTCGTCGATGAACAGGATGATGTCGCCCCGGGTGCGGATCTCCTTGAGGACCTTCTTCAGGCGCTCCTCGAAGTCACCCCGGTACCTCGACCCGGCCACGAGGGCGCCGAGGTCGAGGGTGTAGAGCTGCTTGCCCTTGAGGGTGTCGGGAACGGTGTTGGCCACGATCTGCTGGGACAGGCCCTCGACGATGGCGGTCTTGCCCACGCCGGGCTCCCCGATGAGGACCGGGTTGTTCTTGGTGCGGCGGGAGAGGACCTGCATGACCCGCTCGATCTCGCGCTCGCGGCCGATGACCGGGTCGAGCTTCTTCTCCCGGGCCAGCTGGGTGAGGTTGCGGCCGAACTGGTCGAGGACCAGGGAGCCGGTGGGAGTGGCCTCGCCCGAAGGACCGCCCGCGGGGGCGCCCTCCTTGCCCGCGTACCCGGAGAGGAGCTGGATGACCTGCTGGCGGACCCGGCTCAGGTCGGCGCCCAGCTTGACCAGCACCTGGGCGGCCACGCCCTCGCCCTCACGGATGAGGCCGAGGAGGATGTGCTCGGTGCCGATGTAGTTGTGGCCGAGCTGGAGAGCCTCTCTCAGCGAGAGCTCGAGCACCTTCTTGGCGCGGGGCGTGAAGGGGATGTGCCCGCTGGGGGACGACCCGCCCTGGCCGATGATCTCTTCGACCTGGGTGCGAACGGCCTCCAGGCTGATGCCGAGCTGCTCGAGGGCCTTCGCCGCCACCCCCTCGCCCTCGTGGATGAGCCCGAGCAGGATGTGCTCGGTGCCGATGTAGTTGTGGTTGAGGAGGCGAGCTTCTTCCTGGGCCAGTACGACGACCCGGCGGGCTCGGTCTGTAAATCGTTCGAACAAGGGGAACCCCCTAACGGGGACGAAGGGCTCTTAGGCATGAGTCTAGTGGTGCCTACAAGGAAACGAACACCCACCTACCCCATCGGATTCCGTCCATGCACTCTTGATTGATCCTTCCGGTGGAGATTGACGTAGCGTTCCCAACGTGGTCAGCCTCGCCCCGCTGCTCTCCCTCCCCTGCCTGGAGGACGACCTGGCCCGGGTCGAGAAGGCGCTCCTGGCCAACGTCCGCACCGGCGACCCTTTCCTGGCCGAGGTCGCCAGCCACCTGATCACCGCCGGCGGCAAGCGCCTGCGGCCCGCCCTGGCCGTGGCCGTGGGCGAGCTGGGCGGGGGGCCGGCGGCCGACGATGTGGTCATGGGGGCGGTGGCCGTCGAACTGGTCCATCTGGGGTCGCTCTACCACGACGACGTCATGGACGAGGCCCGCACCCGCCGCAACGTGGAGTCGGTGAACGCCCGCTGGGGCAACCTGGTCGCCATCCTGGCCGGCGACTTCCTGCTGGCCCGGGCCTCGGAGATCGCCGCCTCCCTGGGCACCGAGGTGGCCGGGCTGCTGGCCGCCACCATCGGCAAGCTGTGCGAGGGCCAGGTGCGGGAGCTGGCCCAGACCTTCGACGTCACCCGGTCCGAGGAGTCCTACCTCACCTCCATCGCCGGCAAGACGGCCGCCCTGATGGCCACCGCCTGCCGGGTGGGCGCCATCACCGCGGGGATCGACCGGCCCGGGGTCGAGGCGCTCACCGCCTACGGCGAACGGGTCGGGATGGTCTTCCAGATCGTCGACGACATCCTCGACGTGGTCGCCACCGACGAGGAACTGGGCAAGCCCGCCGGCAACGACCTGGTCGAGGGCGTCTACACCCTCCCGGTCATCCGGGCCCTGGCGTCGGCCGAGTCGTCGCAGACCCTCCGCAAGCTGCTGGGGTCGCCCCTGGAGCCGGACCAGGTCGAGGCGGCCCGGGCTATCGTCCGCTCGAACGGGGCGGTGGGCGCCGCGGTCGACGTGGCCCGCCGCTACGCGGCCGAGTCGGCCGAACTGCTCGAGGGCGTCAAGGCCGGGGGCGAGGGCGGCCGCCAGGTGATGGCCGGCCTGGCCACCCTGGGCGACCACCTGATCGAGAACATCCCCGTCCGCACCTGAGTGAGCAGGATTGTGCCAAATCGGCACAATTTTGCTCACTCGTGGGGTAGCCGCCCCCCTCGAGCTCGGCTCAGGACTCCGGGCGGAGGGTGGGGAAGAGGATGACGTCGCGGATGTTGGGGGCGTCGGCCAGGAGCATGACCAGGCGGTCGATACCGATGCCGAGGCCGGCGGTGGGGGGCAGGCCGTACTCCAGGGCCCGGAGGTAGTCCTCGTCCACCGACATGGCCTCCTCGTCGCCCGCGTCCTTCTCGGCCGCCTGGGCCTCGAAGCGGGCTCGCTGGTCGTCGGGGTCGGTGAGCTCGCTGAAGGCGTTGCCCAGCTCGCGGCCGGCGACGATGGGCTCGAACCTCTCGACGTAGCCTGGCTTGGACCGGTGGGGGCGGGCCAGGGGTGAGACCTCCTGGGGGTAGTCGCACACAAAGACGGGGCCCCAGATCTCGGCCTCCGTGGTCTTCTCGTAGATCTCCAGCACCAGCTTGCCGGGGCCCCACGTCCGCTTGTAGGAGATGCGGCGTCGGTCGCACTCGGCGCGGAGGTCGTCGACCGGCATGGTCACGTCGACGTCGGCCCCCGCGTGCTCGGCGATCAGCTCGACCATGGTCGCCCGGCGCCACGGCGGGGTGAGGTCGAGGTCGCGGCCCTGGTAGGTGAGCTTGGTGGTGCCACACAGCTCGGTGGCCAGGCCCGACACCAGCTCCTCGGTGAGGACCATGGCGTCGGTGTAGTCGGCGTAGGCCCAGTACAGCTCCAGCATGGTGAACTCGGGGTTGTGCCGGGGCGAGATGCCCTCGTTGCGGAACACCCGACCGATCTCGAAGACCCGCTCGATCCCACCCGCCACCAGC
The DNA here is from genome assembly GCA_050742435.1 of Acidimicrobiales bacterium. Taxonomy (GTDB): domain Bacteria; phylum Actinomycetota; class Acidimicrobiia; order Acidimicrobiales; family AC-14; genus CADCTB01. The sequence continues at coordinate 4,477 of JBOGIE010000158.1, forward strand.
CGCTTGAGGTAGAGCTCGGGGGCGATGCGCAGGTAGAGGTCCTGGTCGAGGGCGTTGTGGTGGGTCACGAACGGCTTGGCCGTGGCCCCGCCCTGGACGGGGTGGAGCATGGGCGTCTCCACCTCGAGGAAGCCGCGGTCCTCGAGGAACCGCCGGGTCAGGCTGATGAGCCTGCTCCGCAGGAGGAAGGTACGCTTGGCGTCCTCGTTGACCCACAGGTCGACGTAGCGCTGGCGGTAGCGGGTGTCGACGTCGGTCAGCCCGTGCCACTTGTCGGGGAACTGGCGGCGGGCCTCGGCCAGGACGCACCACTCGTCGACCGTGACCGACAGCTCGCCCCGGCGGGTGCGCATGACCCTGCCGGTGACGCCCACCCAGTCGCCCAGCGACAGGGCGCAGAACTCGTCGAAGCGGGGCGTGGACTGGACACGCGCGAAGAGCTGGATGCGGCCGCTGGGATCGGCCAGGGTGCCGAAAGCCGCCTTGCCCTGGACCCGGCGGAGCATGAGCCGGCCGGCCACGGAGACGGTGTCGTCGGTCTCGGACCCGTCGGGAAGGTCGCCGTAGGTGTCGTGGAGGTCGGCCGCGGTGGCGGTGCGGTCGAAGCGGTACGGCGGCGTGGTCACGCCGTGTTCATAGCGTGGATGAGGCGCAGGCCCCGAAGCGTGAGCCACGGCTCGTGGTGGGCGATGGTGGTGGTGAGGGGCGTGATGAGCTCGGCCAGGCCGCCGGTGGATACCACCGTGCACTCCCCCAGGTCGGCCTCGAAGCGGCGGACCAGACCGTCCACCGCGGCGGCGAACCCGTACAGCACGCCCGACTGGACCGACTCGGCCGTGGTCTTGCCGATCACCCGGCGGGGCTTGACCAGCTCGACCCACGACAGGGCGGCGGCCCGCTGGAACAGGGCGTCGAGGCTGATCTCGATGCCCGGCAGGATGGCCCCACCGAGGTACTCGCCCTTGGCCGAGATGGCGTCGACCGTGGTGGCGGTGCCGAAGTCGACCATGATCGTCGGCCCGCCGAAGAGGTCCCACGCGGCGACGGCGTTGGCGATCCGGTCGGGGCCGACCTGGCGGGGGTTCTCGTAGAGGATGGGAACCCCGCTGCGGACCCCCGGTTCCAGCACGACCGGGGCCACCCGCAGGTAGCGCTCGGCCAGCTCCCGCAGGACCGCGGTCAGCCGGGGGACCGTGGACGACACGACCATGCCGGTGACGCCGGAGAAGTCCGACCCGTGCTGGGCCAGGAACTGGGACAGGAGCAGGGCGTGCTCGTCGGAGGTCCGCTCGGCGTTGGTGGCGATGCGCCAGTGGTCGGTGAGGTCGTCGCCGTCGAACAGGCCGATGACCGTGTGGGTGTTGCCGGCGTCGATGGCGATCAGCGTCACGGGACCAGATCGAGGCCGATGTCGAGGATGGGGGCCGAGTGGGTCAGGGCGCCGATGGCGATCAGATCGGCGCCGGCGGCGGCGAAGTCAGCGACGGTGTCGAGGGTCACTCCCCCGCTGACCTCGACCAGGCAGCGGCCGCGCACCCGGTCGACCGCGGCCCGCACCTCGCCGGGCGACATGTTGTCGAGCAGGACGAGATCGGCCTCGGCGTCGAGGGCCTGCTCGAGCTCGCCCATGTCGTCGCACTCGACCTGGACCGTGCGGCCCGGCCACATCCGGCGGGCGGTGGCGACCGCCTCGGCGATCGACATGCCGGCCAGGTGGTTGTCCTTGACCAGGATGCCGTCGGACAGGCTGCCCCGGTGGTTGACGCCGCCGCCGGCCCGGACCGCGGCCTTCTCCAGGGCCCGCAGACCGGGCGTGGTCTTGCGGGTGTCGCGGATACGGGCGCCGGTGCCGGCCACCGTGTCGACGTAGCGGCGGGCCAGGGTGGCGATGCCGGACAGGTGGGACAGGAAGTTGAGGGCGGTGCGCTCGGCGGTGAGCACCGAGGCCAGCTGGCCGCTGACCCGGGCGACCGGGGCGCCCGCCCCGATGGCGTCGCCGTCGGACGCCGTCCAGGCGACGGCGATGCGCGCGTCGACCTGGGCGAACGCCTCGGAGGCGGCCCCCGACCCGGCCAGCACACCGTCGGACCGGGGGACGATGGCCGCCTCGACGGTGGCCGTAGCGGGCAGCAGCGAGGCGGTGAGGTCACCGAGCGGGCCGAGGTCCTCGGCCAGGGCGGCGGCGACGACGTCTCGGACGGTCACGCCAGCACGAACCGCTTGGCCAAGGCGGGCGAGGTCCCGGGGAAGTCGGTGCGGGTGTGGCACCCCCGGCTCTCCTCCCGGGCCACGGCTACGGACACCAGGGCCGCGCCCACGGTGGCCAGGTTGCCGACCTCGCACACGGCGACCCGGTCCGCGGCGGGCGGCAGGGTGGCGACCACCCCGGCCAGGGAC
>JBOGIE010000159.1:0-6840 GCA_050742435.1 Acidimicrobiales bacterium
AGCCCTGAGGATCAACCCGTCCGAGCACATCAGCCTCCGGGGAAGTGGAGAACTACGTCGCTGTAATTCTCCCAGACCGTGTCAGAGGTCGCGAGTACCCGACCCGACTTTCTGCTTGCTCACCTAGAGGCGGACCTACGCCGGGGCGACGACCGTCTGCAGCTTGCCGGTCTCCACCTCGTAGATGTAGCCCGAGACGGTGACGTCCTTGGGCAGGAACGGCGAGCTCTTGATCGTCTCCACGTCTTCCCGGACGCTGGCCTCGTTGTCGGAGAAGGGCAGGAAGTCGATGCCGCTGGCGTCGCCGGCGTCCGCCAGCTTGGAGCGCAGGTCGTCGTTGGTGAACGTGAGCATGCCGCAGTCGGTGTGGTGGATGACGGCGAACTCCCGGGTGCCCAGCAGCTGGCTGGAGATGATGAGGGAGCGGATGGCGTCGTCCGACGCCCGCCCCCCGGCGTTGCGGATCACGTGGGCGTCACCGATCTCCAAGCCGAGGAACTTGGCGGGGTGGAGCCGGGCGTCCATGCACGTGACGATGGCCGCCTTGCGGGCCGGCGGCATGGGCAGGTCGCCCTTGTCGAACGACTCGGCGAACCCTTTGTTGGCTTCCAGCAACTCGTCGATGACAGGCATGGTTGAATTCTGACCCTTCCGGTCGGGATTCGCAACCGGGCCGTTGCCGCACCGGGAGGCGTACACTCGCAGCCGTTGACCGAGCCGTGGGAACTGCTGGTCCGGCAGGGATCCCAGGCCCTGCTCGAGGGCCGTTTCCGGGAGTGTGAACGGCTGGCCGGGGAGGCGGCGCGTCTGGCGCCGCACGAGCCGGCGGCCGGGCTGCTCGCCGTGGCCGCCCGCCGCGAGCAGGGCCGGGCGGCCGAGGCCGAGGTCCTCCTGCGGTGCGTGCTGGCCGAGCATCCTGAGAGCGACGAAGGGCAGGCGCTGCTCGGCGCCGTCCTGGCCGACCTGGGGCGCGACGGCGAGGCCCGCCGCCAGCTCGACGCGCTGGACGGCCGCCTGCACGCGACACCGGTCGCCGCCCTGGCCGCCGAGGTCGCCGCCGTCGCCGGCTCGCCCCAGCACGCCGCGGCCCTCCACGACCACCTGGCCCGGGAGCCGGATACCTTCGCCGGACGCGCGGGCTCGGTCGCCCGCCACCTCGGCCTGCTGTGCCACGTTCTCGGTCGCTGGGACCAGGCCGACGAGCACTTCCGCGCCGCCCTCGCCGCCAACGCCGCGGCCGGCGCCCCGGTGCTGGTGGCCCACACCCGGCGCCAGTACTCCGCCCTGCTGCGGGTGCGGGGCCGGGACGGCGACTGGGAGCGGGCCATCGACCTGCTGGCTGAAGCGGCGGCCACCTACCGCCGGCTGGAGATCGAGCGGCTGGCCGAGGAGGCCGAGGTGGTCCTCCGGCGGTCGCAGGACCTCCCGCTCGACGACGACGGGACCACCGTCGGGAACCTCTTTCGGCGCACGGCCGCCGGATGGGAGCTGGCTTACGGTGGCCGGCAGGCGACCGTGGCCCACGACCGGGGACTGGCCCACATCGCCGTCCTCTTGGCCGCCGAGGGCCGGCCGGTGCATGCCGTGGAGCTGGTGGAGCACCGGGCGGAGGTTCCGGTGGGTGACCAGATCGTGGCCGAGTACCGGTCACGGGTCGCCGAGCTCGAAGAACAGCTGACCTCGCCCGACCCCGAGCCGGTCGACGTCCCATTGGCCCGGGCTGAGCGCGACTACCTGCGGGCCGAGCTGGCCGTCCTCGGCTCAGGCCGGTCGAGCGTGGCGGAGCTGCCCGACCGGGCCCGGCGCCTGGTGGCCCTGCGCATCCGGACCAGCCTCGACCGCCTCGACGGCGCCCTTCCGGCGCTGGCCCGCCACCTACGCCGCAGCATCCGTACGGGCACGTTCTGCGTGTACGAGCCTCCGCACCACGAGCGGTGGAGAATCGGGCCCTGACCGACCTTCCCCTCCCCGCCGTCGTCGCCGGTCTCATCTCCGGGTCGGTGGGGCTGGCCGTCGGCGGCCTCCTTCTCGTCCGCCGCGTCCGTCAGGGGCACCCGCGTCACAACGACTTCATCGGCCTGATCTTCGCCCAGATCGCCCTGCTCTACTCGGTGCTGCTGGCCTTCATGGTGTTCTCGGTGTGGCAACGCTTCACCGACTCGGGCCGGAGCGTGACGGACGAGGCGGCCGCGGTCGTCGTCGCCTACCGGGACACCCAGAACCTCCCCGAGCCGCTGCGGTCGGAGGCCCAGGCCGCCTTCCGGGCCTACGTGCAAGAGGTCATGGACAACGAATGGGAGAGCCATGGCACCGTGCGCCCGCACCAGTCCCGGGACGCCCTCAACCCGCTCTGGAACTCCTACCGCAAGTACCAGCCCACCGAGGCGCTCGACCAGTCGGAGCTGGACGGGGCTCTTGGCCGGCTGCACGACCTGGAGCGCCAGCGCCACCTACGCCACCTGGCCGGGGAGGCCAGTTTGCCCGGCGTCTTCTGGTGGCTGCTCCTGGGCGGCGGGATCGTCACCGTGAGCATGACCTTTCTGTTCGGAGTCGAGCGCCGCAGCGTCCATGTGCTGCAGGTCGGCCTGCTCAGCGCGGCCATCGGCAGCGTCCTGTCGCTGATCTTCGCCCTCAACTTCCCGTTCACCGGAGACGTGCACGTCAGCCGGGGCCCGTTCCAGCACGCCCTGTTCAACTTCGACGCCATCGACCTCCAGTCGGGCGCGCCGCCGGCACCCTTGCCGGTCCGGCTCGAGACGGTGACGGTCGACGCCCGCCAGCCCTTCGCCGACACCGGGATCGACGTGGCCGTCGGCGACCGGGTGGCGATCGGCGCCACGGGGACGATCTTCCACGACGCCAACGGGAGCACCGGGCCCAACGGCGTGGCCGAGCGCCGCGACCTCCGCCAGTTCAACGTCATGGAGACGGAGAACCACGGCGCCCTCATCGGCCGCACCGGCCAGAGCGGACCCCCCTTCGCCGTGGGCAGCGACTTCTCGTCCTCCAGCCTGGCCCCCGGCCGCCTCTTCCTCGGGATCAACGACGTGGGCCTCGACAACAACCGGGGCTCGTTCACCGTCACGGTCACGGTCAGACGGGCGTGACGCCGCCGGCGGGGGCGGTGCGGGTGGGTTCGCCCGCCGGCCGCTGGGTGCTGCTGGCCACCGTGCTCGGGTCGGGGATGGCGTTCCTCGACGGCACGGTGGTCAACGTCGCCCTCCCCGCCATCGGGCGGGACTTCGACGCCGGCCTGTCCGGCCTGCAGTGGACGATCGACGCCTACCTGCTCACCCTCGGCGCCCTGCTGCTACTGGGCGGCGCCCTCGGCGACCGCTACGGCCGGCGCCGGGTGTTCGAGGTGGGCCTGGTCGCCTTCAGCGCCGCCTCGGCCCTGTGCGGCCTGGCCCCGAGCCTGGGGGCGCTGGTCGCCGCCCGCACCGTGCAGGGAATCGGCGGCGCCCTGTTGGTCCCCGGCAGCCTGGCCCTGCTCTCGGCCAGTTTCTCGCCCGGCGACCGGGGCCGGGCCGTCGGCGCCTGGTCGGGGCTGGGCGGGGCGTTCAGCGCCATCGGCCCGTTCCTGGGCGGCTGGCTGGTCGACGCGGTGTCGTGGCGGCTGGTTTTCCTGATCAACGTGCCCGTCGCCGCAGTGACCCTGTGGGTGGTACGGGCCCACGTGCCTGAGAGCCGCGACCCGGGCGTCGCCGTCGGTGGCCGGCTCGACCTGGCCGGGGCGGCGGCGGCCACCGCCGGGCTGGCCGGGGTGGTGTTCGCCCTCATCGAGGGCACCGCCGAGGGGGCGTCGGCCCGGGTGGTCGCCGCAGCCGCCGTCGGCGTGGCCGCGCTCGTGGCCTTCCCCCTCATCGAGCGCCGGGCCGCCACACCTCTCGTGCCCTTGGAGCTGTTCCGGTCGCCCCAGTTCAGTGGGGCCAACGCCACCACCTTCGCCGTCTACGGCGCGTTCGGCGGCGCCCTCTTCCTCTTCGTCGTCCTGCTGCAGCAGAGCATGGGGTACTCGGCCCTGGAGGCGGGGTCGTCCATGCTTCCCGTCACCCTGCTGCTCCTGGTCCTCTCCGGGCGGGCCGGGGCCCTGGCCCAGCGCGTCGGGCCCCGGCTGCCTATGACCGCCGGACCGCTGGTCGCCGCCGCCGGGCTGTTGGTCCTGAGCGGCGTGGGTCCCGGGACGTCGTACGCCAGCGGGATCCTGCCCGGCGTGGTGCTGTTCGGGATCGGGCTCGCGCTGACCGTGGCCCCGCTGACTGCGGCGGTGATGGCCGCGGTGGAAGAGCGACATCTCGGGGTGGGCTCGGGGGTGAACAACGCGGTCGCCCGGGTGGCCGGCCTCCTGTCCGTCGCCCTCCTGCCGCTGGCCGCCGGGCTGCGGGGCGTCGACCCGGCCAGCGCCGCCTTCGCCGGTGGCGTGGGCGACGCCCTGCGCATCGCCGCCGCCGTCTGCGCGGTCGGCGGGGCGGTGGCGTTCGTGTCGGTCAGGCGGGTGGCGCCGGTCCGTACCCTGCCCGAGCCGAGCATGACCCTGCCCTGTAATGAGCTGGCGTCCCGGCGATGATGTCCCGGTGAGACAGACGACCGAGCTCGAACAACGCCCAGCCCGCAGCCGCCGGCCGCTCGCCATCCTCGCCATCGTCGCCGCCCTGGCGGTGGGCGCGGTCGTCGTGGCCTACCTGGCCTTCTTCAACGACGACGCCCCCGAACGCCTGACGCTGAGCGACCAGCCGGCGGCCACCATGCCGGCCCCCAGCGGTGGCGGCGCCGCCGCGGCCCCGAGCGCCAGCACCGACGTGGCCGGCACGTGGCGGGCCGCCGCCGGCTCGGAAGCCGGCTACCGCGTCCGGGAGAAGCTGGCTGCGCTCCCGGCCAAGAGCGACGCCGTGGGCCGCACGCCGGCGGTGACCGGCACCGTGCGGGTCGAGAACGACGGGGGTTCCCTGGTGGCCACCGACGCCCGGTTCGAGGCCGACCTCACCAGGCTGACCAGCGACGAGAGCCGCCGCGACAACCGCATCCGCACCGACGGCCTGGAGACCAGCCGGTTCCCCCGGGCCACCTTCGTCTCCACCGGCCCGATCACCCTCCCGGCCGAGACGACGGCCGGTCAGGCGGTCAAGGTGTCGGCCGTGGGCGATCTGACCCTGCACGGTGTCACCAAGCGGGTCACCATTCCCCTGGACGTCCGCTACACCGGCGGCCGCGGCGAGCTGGTCGGATCTCTCAGCTTCCCGATGAGCGACTTCGACATCGACCCGCCCAACGTCGGCGGATTCGTCACCGTCGACCCGGACGCCACCCTCGAGTTCAAGCTGCTCCTGGAGAAGGCGTAGCCGCCTTCGGTAGGGCATCCTTGGGGCGAATGGCCCCAAGCCACGAGGAGGTCGCGCACGGCTTCGACGCCGGCCGGTGGCTTGACGCGCTCCGGAAGACGGCGTCGTCCACCGCGGCCACGACCACGCTCGACGCCGCCGCCCACGACGTCATCGTCGAGGTGGCGGCGGCCGCCGGCTGGCCGGTCGGGCGGATGCTGGCCGTCAACGGGGGCCGGATCTCGGCCACGGGGGTCTGGTGCCTGTCTGAGCCCCTGCGCTTCCAGGCCCTGCCCGACGTGGGCGACGTCGAGGCCGGGAACGACCGACTGGCCGGACGGGCCGCGGCCCTGCGGCAAGCCCTGTGGACGGGCGACCTGTCCGACACGGGCGGGATCGGCGTGGAGGCGGCGGCGGCCGGGCTGCGGGGCGCGATCGCCCTGCCGGTCGTCCACGACGACGGCCTGCTGGCCGTGGTCGAGTTCTTCGCCGAGGACGCCGAACGCCCGCCCCCCGCGGTGCTGGACATGGCCGCCACCGCCGTCCTCCAGCTGGGACGGGTCGCCGACCGGGCGCGGGCCCTGGCCGCGGCCGAGGAGGCCCGGCGCATGGCCGACGTGGCCCACGACGCCTACATCGCCCTCGACCACCACGGCCGCATCGTGGAGTGGAACCCCGAGGCGGAGGCCGTCTTCGGCTGGCCCCGGGCCGAGGCGCTGGGGCAGCCGCTGGCCGACATCGCCGTGCCCGCCCGGTTCCGCGCCGAGTACGAGGCGCGGCTGGGCGAGCTGCTGACCGAGGGCGACGGGCCCTTCGCCCCCCGGCGCGAGGTCACCGCCCTCCACCGGTCGGGGGCCGAGTTCCCCGTCCAGGTGACGGTCTGGACCAACGGCCGGCAAGGCGCACCCCGCATCTGCGGCTTCGTGCGCGACCTCAGCGAGCGCAAGCGGTTCGAGGGCCAGCTGGCCAGCCAGGCCCTCCACGACCGGCTGACCGGCCTGCCCAACCGCGTGCTGCTCCGCGACCGCGTCCAGCACGCCATCGCCCGGGCCGGGCGGCGCGGGGCCGCCGTCGCCCTCCTCATCGCCGACGTGGACCGGTTCAAGGCGGTCAACGAGAGCCTGGGCCACGACGGCGGCGACCGGCTCCTGGTGGCGGTGGCCGAGCGGCTCACCGACATGCTGCGCCCGGGCGACACCGTGGCCCGCATGGGCGGCGACGAGTTCGCCCTTCTGTGCGAGGACATCGGCGGCCGGGACGAGGCGGCCCGCATCGCCGCCCGGGTGCTCGAGGCGTTCGAGAAGCCCTTCCCGATCCAGGGCGAGGACCTGTCGCTCACCGCCAGCGTGGGCGTGGCCGTCGGCACCATCGACGGGCCGGTGCCCGAGCTGCTCCTCCGTGACGCCGACGTGGCCATGTACCGGGCCAAGGAGAACGGGCGGAGCCGCTACGAGGTGTTCGACGAGAGCATGCTGGCCGTCACCAGCGAGCGGGTGTCGGCCGAGAACCAGCTGCGCCGGGG
>JBOGIE010000160.1:0-6800 GCA_050742435.1 Acidimicrobiales bacterium
GGCCCTCGGGTTCCTCTTCGCCCTCACCGGCATCGCCGAGAAGGCGGTCCTGGGGCTGCTCTGCTACATCGGCCTGGGCTGGGCCATGGTGATCGCCCTACCGGAGCTGAGCCGCCAGCTCTCGGGGCTGGAGGTGAGCCTGCTGTTCGTGGGAGGCGTCCTCTACACCCTGGGCGGGGTGGTGCTCGGCAGCCGCTGGCCCAACCCTTCGCCCAGGTGGTTCGGCTACCACGAGGTGTGGCACACCATGGTGGTCCTGGCCTGCGCCTGCCACTACGTCACGATCCTCTCGGTCGTGCGCGCCGCCCCCTAGCCAGGGCGACGGCCCGCTCGGCCGCCTCCTCGGCGGTGGCCGCCGCCACCACCGCATCCACGGCCCGGCCGTCCTTGGCCAGCTCCCAGGTGCCCAGGCCGACCACGGGCTTGCCCAGGCGCAGGGCCAGGGCGATCTCGGACAGGGTGCCGAACTCCCCGGCCACGGCCACCACCGCGTCGGCGGCCCGGACCAGCAGGACGTTGCGCCCCTCCCCCATGCCGGTCGGCAGGGCGACGTCGACCCAGGGGTTGGCGCCGGCCCGGTCCTCGGACGGCAGGAGCCCGATGGTCATGCCGCCGGCCGCCTTGGCCCCCCGGCTGGCCGCCTCCATGACCCCGCCCAGGCCGCCGGTGAGCACCACCGCGCCCCGCCGGGCCAGCTCCCGGCCCAGCTCCTCGGCCACCCGGCAGGCACCCTCGCCGGCCTCGCCGCCGCCCGACACGGCGACGTACAGGCGGTCGTCGGCCATCGGGCGGAAGGTTACCGGCGGACGTCGAAGGGGGGTATCGGCACGGCACGTGCGAGCGCTACAGTCTGCGGGCTATGAGGCGGGGATGGGTGATCGCGCTCGTCGTCATGGGCCTGGTCCTGGTCGGCTGCGGCGCGGCGACGCTGACCGAATCGGGTGGTCTGTCCCTCACCGGCCCACCCGACGACCGGCTCCGGGCCGCGCTGGCCCCCCAGCGCCCCCTGCTGTCCCGGCTGTCGCGCCCGGCCGACGCCCCGCCGTCGAACGAGCCGGTGCCGGTGGCCGACGGCGAGACGGCCCGCGTCTACGCCGCCCCACCCGAGGCGGCCGACGCGTCGCTCGTGCGCATCGGCCCGGCGCCGCCCAAGCCGGCCGGCCCGGCCTGGCCGGTGACGGAGAACCAGGAGGCGGCGGTCGCGCCGGGGCCGGTCAACATCTACAGCCACACCATGGCGCCGCAGCTGAGCCCGGCCGTGGCCGACGTCCCCCTCCGGGTCTACGTCCCCAACAGCGACGCCGCGTCGGTGAGCGTGATCGACCCCACCACCATGCGGGTGGTCGACCGGTTCAACGTCGGGGTGCGGCCCCACCACGTCACCCCGTCGTGGGACCTGACCAAGCTCTACGTCAACAACACCGAGGGCAACAGCCTCACGGTGATCGACCCCCGCTCCGGCCGGCCCACGGCCACCATCCCCGTCACCGACCCGTACAACCTCTACTTCACCCCTGACGGCAAGAAGGCCATCGTCGTGGCCGAGCGGTACCAGCGCCTGGACTTCTACGACGCCGGCGACTGGACGTTCCTCAAGACCGTCAGCATCCCGTGGCCGGGGGTCGACCACGCCGACTTCTCCGCCGACGGGCGGTACTTCTTCGCCAGCACCGAGTTCAGCGGCCAGGTGGTGAAGGTGGACACCGAGTCGATGACCCTGGTGGCCCGGGGCTCGGTCGGGTCCCTGCCCATCGACGTCAAGATGAGCCCGGACGGCAAGGTGCTGTACGTGGCCAACCAGGGCCGCCACGGGGTGTCGCTGGTCGACCCCGAGACGCTGGCCGAGATCGGGTTCCTCCGCACCGGGGTGGGCGCCCACGGGCTGAACGTCAGCCGGGACGCCGCCACCCTCTTCGTCAGCAACCGGATGGAGGGCTCGATCTCGGTGATCGACTTCGCCACCCGGTCGGTGCGCCAGACGTGGCAGGTGGGCGGCAGCCCCGACATGATCCAGGTCTCCACCGACGGCCGCCAGCTGTGGGTCTCCAACCGCTTCCACGGGTCGGTGTCGGTGATCGACACCAGCACCGGTGGGGTGATCGCCACCATCCCCACCGGCGCCGGCGCCCACGGCGTCAGCCTCTTCCCCCAGCCGGGCCGGTACAACGTCGGCCACAACGGGGTGTACCGGTAACGACCCGCCTCGTCGCCGGGGCTACAGGCCGCCGGTCGTCGGGTCGATCACCCGGCTGACGTGGCAGATGGCCTCGGCCGGGAAGCCGCCGCGAGTGGCGTGCTCGCGGACCCGGTCCTCGTCGGGGGCGATGTAGACGCAGAAGATCTTGTCGTCGGTGACGTAGCTGTGGAGCCACTGGACGTCGCCGCCCATTTCGGCCAGGACGGCGTTGCTCTTCTCGCTGATCCCACGTATGTCGTCGTCACCCAGGGCGCCGACACCGGGAAGCGGTCGCTCGATCACGTACTTGGGCATCGCATTGCTCCTTGTTCGAAGGGGATGCGACGACCGTACGGATCGGACCTTCCTCAAACCTTCCCGATCGGGACGGCGGCCATGGCGTCGAGGTCCCGGCGGCAGCGGTCCTCGTCCAGGCGCTGGCCCAGCCGGGCGAACGCGTCGCCGGCGGCGGCCAAGAGGCGCTCGGCACCTTCCCTGTCGCCCCGGGCCCGGGCCAGGTGGGCCCGCGCCTCGTCCAGGGCCGCCTGCCAGCCGCCCTGGGGGTAGAAGGCGGCGGCGATCCCCTCGCTGGCCGCCAGGTACGCCGCCGCCCCTTCCAGATCTCCGGAAGCGGCGCACGCCACGCAGGCCGGGACGGTGAAGTTGATGGAGCAGGGCGGGCAGGTCTCGTGCGGTCCCCGGACGCCCCGGACCGCCTCGGCGACGGCGGTCATGGCGGCCGCCGGGTCGTCGGCCGAGCGGACGGCGGTGCCGTGGATGCGGTCGAGCAGGTGGCGGATCCCGACCGGCGATCCTCGCGCCGCGATGAGGGCGCCGGTCAGTACCGCCCCGGCTTCGGCGGTGTGCCCCTGGACGGCGAGCGCCTGGGCCAGGCGCTGGAGGCTGAGGGCCTCGCCGCACAGCACGCCGACGCGGCGGTGCTGCTCGACGGCGGACCGCAGATGCTCGGCTGCCGTCTCCGTGTCGCCCATGAGGAGGTGGGCCTCGCCGAGGAGGGTGGTGGCGAACGCCTCCGCCCGGGGTGCCCGGCCCGCCGCCTGTTCCTTCAGGTCGGTGGCGAACCGGATCACCTCTGGATAGGGCACGCCGCCGTAGAGGTACGACTCGGCCACGCACAGGTGGGCGTCCATGACCACCGCGGCCAGGTCGGGGCGGACGTGCTGGTCGAGGAGGTCCAGCGACACCCGCTGGGGCCACGAACCGCGCTCGTGGGCGACCATGGCCAGCACCATGGTGGCGTCGACGAAGTCCCGGACGCTGCCCGTCTCCTCGGCGAGCCGACGGGCTCGCTGCCCGGCGTCCTCAGCCTCGTCCAGGGCGCCGGTGCACCAGGACGCCAGGCCGCGGGCCACGTGCAGCTGCCCCTGCACGGACGGGGGCGCCGATCCGACGGCGGCGAGCGTCTCGATGGCGGCCGGGATGTCGCCGGCGAGGATCAGGGCCTTGGCCCGGCGGACGGCGAGCGCCGCCCGCTCGGGCTCCGGTGCCACCGCCATGGCCACCGAGTAGGCGGCCGGCGCGCCGGGATCCCCCTGGCCGTTCATGGCGTCGGCCCGGAGGGCCAGGAGGGCGGCGTCGCGGGGAGCGATGGCCAGGCCGCGGTCGACGGCGACGATGGCATCGGCATGGGCGCCCACGGCGATCGCCTCGTGGGCGGCGCGGGTCAACCACGGAAGGGCCTCCTGCGGCCGGGCCGCGGCCAGCAGGTGATGGGCGATCCGGGCGGGCGGGGCCCCCAGCCCGGCGAGCCGGGCGGCGGCACCGGCATGGGCCGCCTCCCGGTCGGCCTCCGAGAGGGTTGCGGTCAGGCGGTCCCGGACCAGGTCGTGGCGGAACCAGTAGCTGCTGCCCTCGTGGGCGACGACGCCCACCGCCATGGCCGCGTCCAGGTGCTCCAGCGCCCGATCGGCGTTCACCCCGGCCAGGGCGGCGAACTCGTCGGCGGTGAACTGGTGGGCGACGACAGCGACGGGCCGCAGCACGCCCCTGGTCTCCTGCGGCAGCCGCTCCAGCCGGACGTCCACCGCGCCGTAGGCCCCGGTGGCAGGGGCCGCCTCGTCGGCGCTGAGGGCGGCGGCGATCTCGAGGGCGAAGAAGGGGTTCCCCTGGCTCAGCTGCCAGGCCAGATCCAGCTCGCCGCCCGACGGCCGTCGGTTGAGGATGTCGCCGACGATGGCGTCGCTCTCCGCCCGGCTCAGCGACCCCAGGGCGATCTCGACACCGACCCCCCGGGCGACCATCGCCCGCGCCGTCGCGGAGGCCGGCTCGCCCGTGCCCGGCCGGTAGGCAGCCAGCAGGAGGACACCACGGGGCAGAGATGCGCTGGCCGCCACCTCGGCCAGGGCGCAGGTGTCGTCGTCCACGTGGTGGAGGTCGTCGAGGAACAGCATCGTGCGGGAGGCGCCGGTGGCGCCGATGACCCGTGCCAGGAGGTGGAGGACGGCGTGGCGGTGCACGGGGCCGGTGTGCCGCTCGGTGGCCAGGCCGGTCAGCCGGGTGAGGAGGGCCCGTTCGGCGTCGCCCAGGGCGGCGGCGACGTCCGGGCGCTCCAGGAGGGCGGCCTGCACCGCCTCCACCAGCGGCCAGTAGGGGACCGCGGCCGTCTGCTCCCGTCCCGACCCCCGAAGGACGAACCACCCCTCGCCGGTGACCTGTTCGACCAGCTCGTCGCAGACACGGGTCTTGCCGATGCCGGCCGGCCCGGTGACGAAGATGGCGGCCGGCCGTCCTTCCGCCGCCCGCCGCAACGTCCCCCGCGCCCGCACCAGCTCGACCTCCCGGCCCACCAGCCCCGGCCGTACCCAACCGGATGCCGCGGTACCGGTGATCTCCCGGTACAGGGCCAGCGTCTGCGGGCTGGGGAGCACGCCCAGGTCCCGGGCCAGGATGGTCCGGAGCCGCTGGAACTGGCGGATGGCCGCGTGGAGGCGTCCCGCCTCGAAGTGCCGGCGCATCAGGCCGCGGTGCGCCGACTCGTCGGTGGGGTCGGCGTCGGCCAGCTCGGCCCACAGCTCGCCGGCGCGGAGCAGGTCCAGGTACGTGAGGTGCACCCGGTCACGGACGGGGACGGCCCACTCCTCGTACGGCTCGTCGGGCAGCAGCTCGCCACCGAACCGCGGGGCCACGCCGGCACACTGGGCCGGATCGCCCGAGGCCAGCGCCTTGCGGGCTGCCGCCTCGAACTCGACCACGTCCACGGTCAGTTGGTGCTCGGGCCAGAGGGCCACTGCGTCGCCACGGAGGACGACCGACTCCCGGGAGCCCATGGCCTGGCGGGCGAGGGTGGCCGTCTTGTGCAGGTTGGCCCGGGCCGCCTCCGGCGGGAGATCCGACCAGAGGGCGTCCATGACCTGCTCGCTGGCCAGACGGTGGTTCGGCGCCAGGGCGAGCAGCGCCACCAGCTGGGCGGCGCGCCGGCTCTTCCAGGCGCCGGCCGGCACCATCGACCCGGCGACATCCACGGCCAGGCCGCCGAGGAGCGTCACCCGGACCTCCACCGCGCCAGTCTCCCACGCCCTCGGGCGGCGTGGGCGGGCGGCGTGACCCGTCAGCCCGGCCGGCCGGCGCCGACCAGGTCGCCTCCCCGCCAGCCTCGGATGCGGATCGGGGTCCCGGTCTGTGACGCCTCGATCATGTTGCCGTCGCCGATGTAGATGGCGTTGTGGTGGATGCTCTCCACCCCGTTCTTCCCGAAGAACAGCAGGTCCCCCGGCTGGACCGCGTTGATGGGCACGCGGGTCGTTTCGAAGTACTGCGTGTAGGCCGAGTGCGACAGGCGAACCCCCGCCGCCTTCCACGCCCAGGCGGTCAGCCCCGAGCAGTCGAAGCTGTCGGGGCCCGAGCCTCCGTAGACGTACGGCTTGCCCAGCTGCTTGCGGGCCTCGGCCACGGCGATGGCGCCCTTGCCCGAGGCCGGTGGTGCGGCCGTTTCCTGGGGGGCGGCGGTGGTGGCGGGGGCGCGTGACTGGGTGGGGACCCGGGGCGGCTCGGTGATGCGGGGCGCGTCCGGCGGGGCCTCGGCCACCGGCGCCGGACGGTTGCTGGCCGCCTCGGCCTCCCTGCGGGCCTGCTCGGCGGCGACCAGCTCGCCCAGCTCGCCCGTCACCCGTCCCAGAACCGCCCGTTGGGCGTCCTCGGCCTGGACGGCCGCCCGACTGGCGGATGCCGCCACCTCGGCGGCATCGGCCGCCGCCCTCCGCTCCGACTCGAGGCGCGACCGGCTGACCTGGAAGTCCTCCTTGGCCGCCCGGACCTCACCGATGATCCGGCGCTGGTCGGCGGCGGTGATGCGCAGGTACTGGGTGCGGATCACCATGTCGTCCTGGCCGCCCCGCACCAGTTTGCTGATGAGGGCGTTGCTGCCCCCGTGGACGTAGGCCAGCACCGCGGCCTGGGCCAGCCGGCCCCGCACCAGCTGCAGCCGCTGGTCGGAGCGGGCCACGTCGGCCTGGGCCGTGGCCAGCGAGCCCTCGATCTCGGCCACCTCGAGCTGGGCCCGGTTGGAGCGCTCGGCCATGATGCTGACCTGCTCGCCCTGGCGCTCGATCTGCTCCTGCAGGCGGGCCGCCTCGGCCCGCTTCTCGGCGATGGGGTCGCCGAAGGC
>JBOGIE010000161.1:0-6773 GCA_050742435.1 Acidimicrobiales bacterium
TCCGCCGGGAGTGCTAAGAACGGCGGTGGGCGCCGACTCGTGCCAAGGCGGGCCGCTGGGTAGAATGTGATCGCGTTCACGAGGCCGACGTTCGAGGGAAGCAAGGGAGGTCCAGCCCGGTGGCTGCGTTCGTCAGTTCGGTGATCATCCTGATCCTGGGTGTGGCCATCTGCCTCTACGTCGGCCGCCGCCGCCCCATCGGCACCCCGCTCACCTGGGGCGAGGCCATGGTCGCCGGCACGTTCGTCTTCGGCCTGATGCTCCTCGCCTACGGCATCGTGCCCCACCAGTGGCTCAACTACGCCGACAACGAGCTGCTGTGGCGGCCCGACAAGCTCCTCGTCGCCTTCTCGTCGGACGGCGTGGTGTGGGGCAACGCCGCCGCCGACCTCGGCGGCACCGGTCGCATCATCATCAACTACCAGGCCGTCCGCGACATCATCGCCACCGTCATCTACGTCGTCGGCCTGGGTGGGCACATGTACCTGTGGTCGGTGTGGCAGAAGCGGGGAAGGAAGAAGCCCGGCGACGTGGAAGCCGCCAGATCCCGCTTCGGACGCCCAGTGCTCAGGAAGGCTTAACTCTCATGGCCAAGAACGACGCCAACCCGCCCATGCCCGCCTTCCCCGGCGGCTACGCCCTCCAGGAGGTCGAGAGCGACTACCTGGCCAAGGCGGTCAAGCCCAAGCAGTTCCTCCACATCGACCAGTCCGAGTGCATCATGTGCGAGGGCTGCGTCGACATCTGCCCGTGGAAGTGCATCCACATGCTCTCCACCGACACCATCGCCGAGGCGGTCAACACCACCGAGCCCGGCCTCGACCCCGACGACCACGTGGTGTTCATCGTCGACGAGGACGTCTGCACCCGCTGCGGCCTCTGCGTCGACCGCTGCCCCACCGGCGTGATCATCATGGGCAAGGCCGGCGTCTCGGCCAAGGACGGCGACGCCCACCAGCGCGACGAGAAGC
Organism: Acidimicrobiales bacterium; assembly: GCA_050742435.1. Lineage (GTDB taxonomy): Bacteria > Actinomycetota > Acidimicrobiia > Acidimicrobiales > AC-14 > CADCTB01. Next base: position 972 of record JBOGIE010000161.1, read on the forward strand.
ACGGCTACGCCTACGGGATGCGGTTCTGACCACGTTGGTAGCTACGGATTTGCGTCCCCGGCCCCGGCTGTCTAAAGAAGCAGGGTCGAGAGAAGGGCAGGCATGGCAAGGCGCGTGAACGGCAACGGCGACGGCAACGGGCACCGACTCACGCCCGCCGAGCGCCTTGCCGAGGTCGGCGAGAAGGTCCGGGGCTCCCAGGCCTGGGCGTCGATCTTCCGGCCGGGCTCCATCTTCCGCAAGGGCTACACCGACAGCCCCAGGAACCGGTCCTACGTGGTGATGAACAGCCTCATCTACCACCTGCACCCGGTGAAGGTGAAGCGCCACGCGGTCAAGGTCAGCTACACGCTGTGCCTGGGCGGCCTGTCGTTCTTCCTGTTCCTGCTGCTGACGGTCACCGGCATCTTCCTGATGTTCTTCTACCGGCCGACCACGGCCCAGGCGTGGACCGACATCGAGACGCTGGAGACCTCGATCACCTTCGGCCTCCTGGTCCGAAACATGCACCGGTGGGGGGCGCACCTCATGGTGCTCTCCGTGTTCCTGCACATGTCCAGGGTCTTCTACCACGGCGCCTACAAGCCGCCCCGGGAGTTCAACTGGGTGATCGGCGTCATCCTGCTCACCCTCACCCTGCTGCTGTCCTTCACCGGCTACCTGCTGCCGTGGGACCAACTGGCCCTGTGGGCGGTGACGGTGGGTACCAACATGATGGGCTACACACCCGTCTTCGGTGAACAGGTGCGCTTCGTCCTCCTGGGCGGAGTGGAGATCGGAGGCGAGACGCTGCTGCGCTGGTACGTGCTGCACGTGCTCATGCTTCCGTTCGTCATCGTGATCTTCATGGCCATCCACTTCTGGCGCGTCCGCAAGGACGGCGGGATCTCGGGGCCACTGTGATGGGTTTCGCCCTCACTGGCACTCGGGCGAGTTTGATCGTGCTCCAGCCGGCCGGCGGAGCCGGCCGGCCTCCGCGGTTCTCTTTGCCGCCAGCCGGGGAGGCCGCCTTCGGCGGCGTCCAGCGGCCGGCGGGATATGGGGAGGTGTCTTGACCGAGGTTCCCGAACACCTTCTGAAGCGGTCCGCCGAGCGGCGGGCCGCCCTCGGCGCGCCGCCTGCCGGCGGTGGGGCGGCCGCGCCCGACCCCGGTGGCCCCTCGACCGCCTCCGACGCGCCGGCCGACGACGGGTCGAAGATCCCTGCCCACCTGCTGGCCCGGAGCCAGGCGGCCCGGGAGGGCGCAGGCGACGGGGGAGGAGCGGCCCCCGCCACCACGGCGGCGCCGGCGGCGGCGGCCGCCGCGGTGGCCACCGCCCCGGCCCCGGTGGCCAAGGGCCCCGAGGGTCACACCCAGCGCCTGCTCACGGTGGTCAAGGCCGGGTCCATCCAGGACGTCAAAGCCACGCCCACCGACAAGGTCCACACCTGGCCCCACCTGCTCATCGGCGAGTTCAACGCCTGCCTGGCCTGCAGCGCCTTCCTGCTGGTGTTCTCGGCCGTCGTCAACGCCCCGTTCCTGGCCGCGGCGAACTTCAACTTCACGCCCAACCCGTCCAAGGCGCCCTGGTACTTCCTCGGGCTCCAGGAACTCCTCACCATGTTCCACCCCATGGTGGCGGGGGTGACCATCCCGGGCATCGGCATCTTCGGCCTGATGCTGGCGCCCTACATCGACAAGAACCCCAGCAACAAGCCCGAGGACCGCAAGTTCGCCATCTCCCTGTTCACCCTCTTCTTCATGTTCTGGGCCGTCCTCGTCATCATCGGCACCCTCTTCCGTGGCCCCGGGTTCAACTTCACGTTCCCGTGGCGTGACGGCGTCTTCTTCGACCTGTAGGAGCCCTGTTGGACAACAGCACGATCTTCCTCCTGGCCGTGGTGGCCCTCCTGGGGCTGATGTTCGTGTTCCTCTTCGCCACCTCCCGTCGCCGCGACGCCGGCCGCGCCCTCGACGCCTCCCCCTCCATCGAGGAGCGGGCCGAGGCCGCCACCGCCAGGCTGCCCGTGCCCGTGGGTACCGCCTCGAAGTCCGGCCGCGAGCTGGAGCGCGCCGTCGCCCTGGAGCGGCGCGGCTCCCCCATCGCCGCCCCTGAGGCCCCGCCACCGCCGACGCCGGTGCCCCTCGACGAGGAGGCCCTGGGGGTCACCCGCCGCCAGGTGCTCAACCGGGGAATCGTCGCCACCTTCACCCTGGCCATCTCCGGTTTCGGCGCCGCCTGCGTGGCCATGCTGTGGCCGTCGCTGTCGGGCGGGTTCGGATCCAAGATCCGTGTCGGCTCCTTCGACGAAGTCATGGAGGAGATCGCCGACACGGGAGAGCCCTTCTACGTCGGCGCCGGGCGGACCTACATCAACCCCTACCCGCCGGACGCCATTGATGCGGCGCGGAACGTTTCGGCCTACGCCGCCCTCGTCGACGGGTACGCGCAGGGTGTCGTCGCCATCTACCAGAAGTGCCCGCACCTGGGCTGCCGGGTGCCGTGGTGCAAGACATCGCAGTGGTTCGAGTGCCCCTGCCACGGCTCGCAGTACAACCGGGTGGGCGAGAAGAAGGGTGGCCCGGCGCCCCGGGGCATGGACCACTTCGTCGCCACGGTCGAGAACGGCGTCGTCGTCGTCGACACGGGCACGGTGATCCCGGGCCCGCCGATCGGGGTCAACACCACCGGCCAGGAGTCGGAGGGCCCCCACTGCATCGGCGCCGTCTCCGAGCACTGACGTGACCCACCTCTTCGCGGTGTCCACCCAGCAGCGGATCGGCCTCGCCGTCGTACTGGTCATGCTCGTCGGCTGGGTGGCCTACCTGCTGAGCGCGTCCCGTCGCACCTACCAACCCGGTGCGGAGCTCACCACCGCGCCGAACCGCAAGCTCTACTACGCCGACGAAGGGCTCGAGGGCCCGCGGCTCACCAAGTACCTGTGGTGGGCGTTCGCCCTCCTGGCCATCTCGGCCATCGGTCTGCCCGTCTACTGGGTGCGGGAGCCGTTCCGCCAGCAGGGCGCCGGCCTCGACCGGGGCACGGCCTACTTCGAGGAGGAGGCGATCAAGCGGGGTGAGTGGTACTTCGAGACCTCCCCCGGCGATCCCCCGGCGCCCCGTGAGCCGCACTACGGCTGCGAGAACTGCCACGGCAAGGAGGGGATCGGCGGTGTGGCCGCGTTCACCCTGACCGATCCTGCCAACCCCGACGCCCTGCCCCAGCAGGTCCAGTGGACCGCTCCCCCCCTCAACACCGTCATGCTCCGGTTCCGGCCCGAGGAGGTCCGTCAGATCATCGTCTACGGCCGCGCCGGCACCCCGATGCCTCCATGGGGTATCGAGGGTGGTGGCGCCCTGAACGACCAGCAGGTCGAGGATCTCATCGCCTACATGCAGCACATCACCCTCGACCCCGGCGAGGTCAGGCAGGACAACCTCGAGCGCTACGGGACCGATGGGGCGCAGCTGTTCGAGGCGTTCTGCGCCCGCTGCCACACCCAGGGCGCGTCCTACGGCCAGCCCGGGTTGCAGGGGGGCGGCGCCTTCGGGCCCGACCTCACCGGCGGCGCCACCCTGCGCCAGTTCCCCACCGTCGAGCAGCACATCACCTGGGTGGCCGAGACCGCCGAGTTCGGCGAGCAGTACGGCCAGCGGGGCCAGGCGTCGGGGCGCATGCCCTTCTTCCAGGACATGCTCACCGAGGAGCAGATCCGCGCCGTCGTCGAGTACGAGCGGACCCTGTGAGCGACGCGCTCACGCTGGCGCTGAGCTGGAACCCCCAGGTCCGAGGGGGGCTCTACGTCCTCCTCGCCGTCCTCGTGCTCTGCGGCTCCGGCTTCCTCATCCTGGGCACCGACCTGGGGGGACGCCTCGGATTCCAGGCCGCCGCCGCCGGCCTCATGGGCTTCATGGTCCTCATCGGCATGGTGTGGTGGGTCTACGGGATCGGTCCCCATGGCGAGGCGCCCACGTGGGTGCCGCGGTTCGTCGTCCAGGGCGACCTCGGTCAGGCCGGGGGAGAGATCCTCGCCGGCTTCCCCCGCGACTGGGAGGAGCTCGACATCGCCGACCCGGCCGTGGCCGACGCCCTGCCGGCGGCCGACGCCGAGCTCACCGGCGGCGAGGCGGGCGACCCTCTGTTCGAGGGCTCGGCCGAGTACCTTCCCGTGGCCGCCCTGGAGAAGGGCGGGGAGACCTACGGGCCGTTCGGCATCCTCAATTTCCGTCCGCTCAACCTGTTCCACAAGCCGCACTACCTGATCATCCAGGTCCAGGGCGTCATCGAGCAGGAGGCGGTCCCGGGCGCCGCCCCGCCCCGGCCCCAGGTCGACCCCAACGCCACGCCGGCCGCGGTGGTCATGGTGCGCGACCTGGGCAGCCTGCGGCTGAACCCCGCCATCTTCACCATCGCCTCGACGCTGCTGTTCGGCCTGCTCGTGTACCAGATGCACACCCGCGACAAGGAGCTGATGGCCCTTCAGGCCAAGGAGTAGGGTGGGCCGGGACGCCCGTGGCCCAGTACCTCCCGCTCGTGATGATCCTGATCCTGGCGACGTTGTTCGCCGGCCTCTCGATCATCGCCTCCAAGCTCCTCGGTCCCAAGCGGCCCACGCTGGCCAAGTCCGCCCCGTACGAGTGCGGGATCGTGCCCGACCGGGAGCCGGCTGAGCGCTTCCCGGTCCGCTTCTACCTGGTGGCGATGATCTTCATCGTCTTCGACATCGAGATCATCTTCCTGTACCCGTGGGCGGTGATCTTCCGCCAGCTCGGGGCCTTCGGGCTGTGGGAGATGCTGATCTTCGCCGTCGCCGTCTTCGTGTCGTTCGTCTACCTGATCGGCAACGGGGCGCTGAACTGGGGGCCGGTCGGCCGGGTCGGCCGCCTGGTCGACACCACCCGCACCACCGAGTCCACCGTCCGTCGGGTGGGATCCGAGGGCCGCACGGTCGAGCAGGGCGCGGCCTGATGGGGCTCGAGCAGCTCAACCACAACTTCCTCACCGGCTCCATCGAGGACCTGGTCAAGTGGGCCCGCCGCAACAGCATGTGGCCGGCCACCTTCGGCCTGGCCTGCTGCGCCATCGAGATGATGGCCACCGGCGCCGCCCATTTCGACCTGGCCCGCTTCGGCATGGAGGTCTTCCGTGCCTCGCCCCGCCAGGCCGACCTCATGATCGTCGCCGGCCGGGTGTCCCAGAAGATGGCCCCGGTGCTCCGTCAGGTCTACGACCAGATGATGGAGCCCAAGTGGGTCATCTCCATGGGCGTCTGCGCCTCCACCGGTGGCATGTTCAACAACTACGCCATCGTCCAGGGCGTCGACCAGGTCGTCCCGGTCGACGTCTACAGCCCGGGCTGCCCCCCCGGCCCGGAGACGCTGATGCACTCCATCCTCACCCTGCACGAGCTGGTGCGCACGGGTGAGATCACCCGCCGCCGCGAGGTTACCGGCGCCGGCGCCGGGCTCCACGTGCCCGTTCGCCGGGTCGCGGTCGGCACCCCCCACTGAGGCACCCCTCGGAACCGGCTCGCCTCCACGCCGCCGTCATGCCGTGCCGGCGACGAACTGCTCGGTGGTCTCGTACTCGACGGTCCGGCTGGACGGGGCCGGGCGCAACCCAACGGCCTGGATGGCGGGCCGCAGCATCTCGGTGGTGAATCGGTCGGAGTGGGCCTTGGACGCCCACACCGCGGTGATGACCACGGATTCGCCGGTGGCGCCGGCGTAGCGCGCCAGCAGCCCGTCGGGCTCCGTGGTGGGCAGGGCGGCGAGCAGGGCGTGATAGCCGTCGAGAGAACCGCCGGGGACCTGGGTGCACG
>JBOGIE010000162.1:0-6754 GCA_050742435.1 Acidimicrobiales bacterium
AGGACCCAGGTCACGAACAGGGCCAGGCCGGCGACCGAGGCCACGGTCGTGCCGAACGGGCCGATGCCGTTGCGCCGGCACAGCAGCGACAGGCCGTGGCCGGCCAGGACGGCGGCCAGCACCACCGGTAGGAAGGAGGCGTCGGCGAACAGCCGGCCCATGCCGATGGCCGCGGCGACCGACATGCCGACCAGGCCGGCCTCGGCCGGCCAGCCGGGGGTGAGGAGGTTGTCCTCGTCCGGCAGCGTGCGCTCGGGCGTCTCGGCCAGGGCGCTCATCCTGCCGCCCCCCGCACGGCCCCGGCCGCGGCCATGGCCCGGTTCCACGACGGGGCCAGGGGCTGGTGGGCGCCGACCAGGAGGGTCCGCCCGGGCGCGCCGGTGGCCGGCCCGCCGCCGGCGCCCCGGGCCAAAACCACCACGGTGAGGGCGCCGGGACGCCCGCCCAGCCGGGCCAGGTGCGACAGGTCGGCGGCGGGGACGTCGGCGGTCACGATCACGGCCATGGCCCCCGTGGTCTCGGGCAGGTCGGGGAGGCCGCCGCGGGTGGCCTCGACCCGGGCCAACCGCTCCAGGACGGCGTCGAGGTGGGCGGGGCCGGCGCCGAAGCCGCTGTCGGCCCCGTCGGTGGTGATGAGGCGGACCAGCGACCCGCCCTGGCCGGACGACACGGCGATGCTGGCCGCGGCGGAGACCGCCTGCTCCAGGGAGTCCTCGTCGTGGAAGTGGGCCCGGACGTCGAGGACGACCGTGGCCCGGCCCTGCCAGGGGATGTCGTGCTGGCGCACCATCAGCTCGTCCCGCCGGGCGGTGGACGGCCAGTGGACGCGGCGCAGGTCGTCGCCCATCACCCAGGGGCGCAGGGCGTAGAAGTCGTCGCCCGTGGCGCCCATGGCCGTGGCCTGCCGGAACCCGCCGCGGCGGTCGTCACCGGGGGCGTGGGGCAACGGGAGCAGCTCCTCCACCTGCGGGTACACCACGAGCTCGGACGCGGGGGCCACGGTGCGGGCGCCGGTGGACAGGGCCAGGGGGTCGAAGCGCCGGGCCTCCAGCGGGCCGACCGAGACCACGCCCCGTCGTTCGGTGGGGATGCGGTAGGTGGCGCGGTCCTGGGCCCCGGGCGGCAAGGGGGCGAGCAGCAGCCGGGCCCGCCGAGGGCCACCGTCGACCGGGTCGCGCAGCTCGACCACGGGCGTGGGGCGCCGGCCCCGGTTGGTGACGGCCAGCTCCACCCGGCTCTCGTCACCGGCTTGGACGCGGGCCGGGGTGAGGGTGCGCCGGGCGGCCAGGTCGGCCGGGCGCAGGGCCAGGTACAGCAGGGCCGTCCCCATGAGCGCCCAGCAGCCGGCGGCCAGCACGTAGAGCTCGAGGAGCCCGAGGAGCCGCCCGGCCACGGCCAGGGCCAGCCCACCGACGGTCAGCGCCCATCCCCTCCTGGTGAGCACGCGCCTATCGCACCGTGGGGATGGCCACGCTCCCCAGCACCTCGCGCAGGACGCCGGCCCGGGTGACTCCCCGCAGCTGGGCGTCGGGGGTGAGGGCCAGGCGGTGCTCCAGCACCGGGCCGGCCAGCAGCTTGAGGTCGTCGGGCACCACGTACTCCCGGCCGAGGGAGGCGGCCCGGGCCCGGGCGGCCCGCAGGAGGCCGAGGGCGGCGCGGGGCGAGACGCCCAGGGCCAGGCTGGGATGGCGGCGGCTGGCCGCGGCCAGGTCGACGATGTAGCCCTTGAGGCTGGGGGCGACGTGCACGACGTGGGCCAGGCCGACCATGGCGGCCACGTCGCCGGCATTGGCGACGGGCGACAGGCGGGCCATGGGCGGGGCGGCCCGGGCGTGGGTGTCGAGGATGGCGATCTCCGCCGCCCGGGCCGGGTACCCCATGGCGATGCGCATGAGGAACCGGTCGAGCTGGCTCTCGGGCAGGGGATAGGTGCCCTCGTGCTCCACCGGGTTCTGGGTGGCGATCACCAAGAACGGCGGGGGCAGCTCGTAGGTGACGCCGTCGACGGTGACCTGGCGCTCCTCCATGGCCTCGAGAAGGGCGGACTGGGTCTTGGGCGACGCCCGGTTGATCTCGTCGGCCAGCACCAGGTTGGCGAAGATCCCGCCCGAGCGGAACTCGAAGTTGCCGGTGGCCCGGTTGTAGACGCTGACGCCGGTGACGTCGGACGGGAGGAGGTCGGGGGTGAACTGGATGCGGCCCCACGAGCAGTCCAGGCTGGCCGCCACCGCCTTGGCCAGGCTGGTCTTGCCCACGCCCGGCACGTCCTCGATCAGCAGGTGGCCCTCGGCCACCAGGCAGATGAGGGCCAGCCGGATGGCGTCGTCCTTGCCCTGGACGACCAGGGCCACGTTGTCCACGATGGCGTCGAAGGCCTCGGAGAACGACTGGACGGTGCGGGCCGCCACCCGTGGTGTCGACGTCATGGAGTTCGTCCACGCTACCTGTTGGCGGGGTGGTTATACCCTCGCCTTCCGTGGACACCGCCCTGGCCGTCGACATCGGCGGCACCAAGATGGCGGCCGGGCTGGTGACGTCGGACGGCGAGGTGATCGCCTCGGCCACCGCGCCGTCGCGGGCCGACGACGCCCAGGCCCTGTTCTCGGTCCTGCTGGCCCTCGTTGACTCGCTCGGCTACGTGCCTGAACGGGGTGGCGGGGGCAACGGCGAAGTGGCCGTGTGCGGGGTCGGGTGCGGGGGGCCGATGACCAGGGGCGGCGAGGCGGTGTCGCCCCTGAACATCCCGGCCTGGCGGGACTTCCCGTTGCGGTCGCGGCTGGCCGAGGCCACCGGGCTGGAGACGTTCGTGGACAACGACGCCAAGGCCCTGGCCCTGGGCGAGGGGTGGGTGGGGGCGGCCGCGGACGTCGACAACTTCATCGCCATGGTGGTGTCCACCGGCGTCGGTGGCGGGATCGTCCTGGACGGCCGGCTCCTGGACGGGGCGGCCGGCAACGCCGGCCACATCGGCCACGTGTGCGTCGAGCCCGAGGGCCGGGAGTGCGCCTGCGGGGCGCGGGGCTGCCTCGAGGCCGAGGTGTCGGGGACGTCGATCGCCGCCATCACCGGCCGGCCGGCGGCCGAGGCCGGGCCCGAGGTGGTGGCCCGCACCGGCCGGTTGGTGGGCCGGGCGGTGGCCTCGGTCGCCAACCTCCTCGACCTGGGCCTGGCCGTGGTCGCCGGGTCGGTGGCCCTGGGCTACGGCGAGCCGTTCTTCGTCGCCGCCCAGGCCGAGCTGGACGCCCAGGCCCGCCTGTCCTTCTCCCGGGGGGCGCGCATCATCCCCGGGGGCCTGGGCGCGTCCGGACCGCTCGTGGGGGCCGCCGCGGTGGGATGGCGGGGGCTGGGCCGGCTGTGACCCCTGGCCGGGTGGGGTGGGTGGGGCGGGCGGCGCTGGCCGTGGCCATGCGGCCCCGGCTGTGGGGGGTGGCCGTAGCCCAGCTGTGGAAACTGGCGGCGCCCGGCTGGTGGCGGCGGTGGCCGCCGCTCCCGCTGCCGGACCCCGGCTACCTGCGCTTCCGTCTGCAGACGGCCTACGGCGACCCCGACCGCCCGCCCGAGCCGGCCGACGTGGTGGCCTACCTCGACTGGTGCCGGCAATTCGCGCGGTTCGGCTACCCTTCACGCTGATGCGCCTGCCACCAGCAGGGGCCGGCCGCGGCCCGGGACGAGACTGAGAACGCCGGAGAACCTGGGATGTCCAAGGCGCTCGTCCTCAACGCCACGTACGAGCCGCTGTGTGTCGTGTCCGTCCGGCGGGCGGTGGTGCTGGTCCTGAGGGAGAAGGCCGAGGTCCTCCACGCCAGCGACCGCGAGCTGCACTCCGAGCGCACGGTCATGCCCGTCCCCTCGGTCATCCGCCTGACCTACTTCGTCAAGGTGCCGTTCCGGGCCCGGGCCGCCCTCAACCGCCGGGCCGTCTTCGCCCGGGACGACAACCGCTGCCAGTACTGCGGGGCGGCGGCCGAGAACATCGACCACGTGGTCCCCCGCAGTCGGGGGGGCGAGCACGTCTGGGAGAACGTGGTGGCCGCCTGCCGGCCCTGCAACAGCCGCAAGGAGGACCGGTCGGTCCACGAGGCGGGGATGACCCTCCGCCGCCGGCCCACCGCCCCCCGGGAGCTGACCTGGATCATCGTGGCCGTGGGGCAGGTCCATCCCCAGTGGGAGCCCTACCTGCAGGGCTCCGCCGCGCTGTCTGCCTAGCCCCTACTGGTCGATTGCCCGAGAGCGCGGGCCGGCCCGGCTGCTGGTCGACCGCCCGTGGCCCGACCCCGCGGTGCGGGCGGTCTGGGTGGTGGAGGTCACCGACACCGCGGTCGTCCTGGGCAGCACCCAGTCGCCCGAGGCCGTGCTCCCCGGGCAGCCGGCCCTGCGGCGGCGAAGCGGGGGAGGGGCGGTGCTGGTGGAGCCGGGCGGGCTGGTGTGGGTCGACGTCCTGGTCCCGGCCGGCGACCCCTTGTGGGCTCCGGACGTGGGCCGGGCGTTCGCCTGGCTGGGACGGACCTGGGCCCAGGCCCTGGGCGACGTGGGCGTACGGGACGCGCGGGTCCACGACGGCCCGCTCGTCACCACCCCCTGGTCGCGGCTGGTCTGCTTCGCCGGCCTGGGCCCGGGCGAGGTGACGGTAGGCGGGGCCAAGGTGGTCGGGCTGTGCCAGCGCCGCACCCGGGCCGGGGCCCTGTTCCAGTGCGCCGCCCTGCTCGACTGGCGGCCCGAGCGGCTCCTCGACCGCCTGGCCCTCCCGGCGGACCAGCGTGACCGGGCGGCGACGGACCTGGCTGGTGCGGCCCGGCCCCTGGCCGGGGTCGTCCCGGACACCCTCGTCCGCGCCTTCCTCGCCCGGCTGCCGGCCTGATCCGGTCCCGGACGCGGTCGAGGGCCCCTCCCGGATGGAAGGGGCCCTCGTGACCTGCGGTTTCGCTCTCGATCCGCCTCCTACAGAAGCAGCAGGAGGGGGAACAGCACGATGGCGATCCCGAGTATTGCGGTGTTGGTTGCCGTCGGCGTCACGATGACCGGACCGGTGGCACCGGTGGTCCCCGAGTTGCCGGACGAGGCCACAGGGTTGCTGGCCGAGCCCGACGACGCCGATCCGGTGTTGCCGGTGTTGGTGGCGCTGGACTGAGCCGTGGCGCTGCCCGAGTCGCCGGACAGAGCGTCGGGGTTGACGGTCACCGTCGTGGTCCCACCTGCCCCGCCGTTGGCGGAACCGGTGGCGACGCTGGAGCCGCCCACGGCCGACGACGCCCCGATGGTCAACAGACTGATGTTGACCGCCGGACCGCCGGGCCCTGCCCGTACCAGGGTGATGCCGGCGTCACCGCCCAGCCCGCCGAGGGCGAAGATGCCGGTGCCGTTGACCGCGTTGCCGGTGGTGCCGGACACTGCGTTCGCACTGGCCCCAGCTCCTGAGTTGGCGTCGCTGCTTGCGTCACCGACGGCGATTGCCCCACCGGTGTTTCCGGATGCTCCGGAGTTCCCGGACCTGGCACTGCCTCCGAGAACGAAGGCCGAGCCGAGGATGGCGTTGTTCACCGCCACCGGGTTGGACGTGGCCGGGCCGGTCGGGCCCGTGTTCCCCGAGTCGCCCGAGAAGGCGAACGGGTTGCTCACGGCGGTGGAGAATGCGGCGCCGGTGTGGCCGGTGTTCGTGGCACTGGACTGTGCCGTCGAACTCCCGGAGCTCCCGGTCGTGGCGATGGGATTGGCGTTCACGTTCACCCCACCACCTGCCCCTCCGTTCGCCGAGCCGGTGGCCACGCTGTGACCGCCGATGGCTGCCGACGAGCCGATCGTCCCCAACGAGAGGTTGAGGGCGGGCCCGCCCGCGCCGGAGACGCTGGCGGCGATGCCGCCGTTGCCTCCAGTGCCACCGAGAGCCACCACGCCGGTGTCGTTGACCGCCGCGCCCGTGCCACCAGACGCCGCGTTGCTGTTGGCGCTGGCACCCGAGCTGGCGTTGCTGTTGGCGCTGCCGACGGCGATCGCCGGCCCGGTGTTCCCCGAGTTACCGGAGTTGCCGGACGTGGCGTTGCCGCCCACGGCGACGGCCGTCCCGAGGATGCCGGAGTTGGTGGCCGTCGGGTTCGACGTCGCCGCCCCGGTACCCCCGGTGTTGCCGGAGTTGCCGGAGACCGCCACCGGGTTGCTCACGGCCTGCGACGTCGCCGGTCCGGTGTTCCCAGTGTTGGTGGCGCTGGACTGCGACTTCGCCGCCCCCGAGTTCCCCGAAGTGGCGACGGGCTTGACGTTGACCGTCGAGCCACCGCCGGAGCCCCCGTTGGCCGAAGACGTGGCCACGCTGGAGCCGCCAGTGGCGGTCTTGTTACCGGCGGTGAGTGCCGACACGTTCGCGGCAGTACCACCTGCGCCGGACCCGGAGGCGGCGACGCCGCCGCCGCCACCGCTTCCGCCGCCCGCCACGATCGAGGTCTGGTTCACAGCCGCCCCCGTGGCACCGGACCCGGACGTGGAGCCCGAGCCGGCCCCCGAAGAGGCGGAACTGTCGGCAGACCCCGAAGCGAGGGCCCCTCCCGTCGAGCCGGAGTTCCCCGAGTTGCCAGTGGTTGCCTGGGCCCAGGACGGCGTCGACTGCAGGAGCAGGACGGCGAAGACGGCAGCGGCCGAGGCCAGAATGGCCCAGCCGAGCCGGCTGCTAAAGGATCGGATGGTTGCGATATTCATGCAAATCACCTCCCTCCCGACCTGGTCCCCCAGCTCGCACCAGTGGCCAGGTTTCGGCACCCCCTCC
>JBOGIE010000163.1:0-6746 GCA_050742435.1 Acidimicrobiales bacterium
CCGCGACGCCGACCAAGCAGATCGCCGCGCCGAGATAGTCGAAACGGTCTGGCCGGAAGCCGTCGGCAACGATGCCCCACGCCAATGACCCGGCGACGAAGATCCCGCCGTAGGCGGCGAGGATGCGGCCGAAGTGGGGATCGTCCTGCAGCGTGGCAACGAAGCCATAGGCGCCGAGGGCGACGATGCCAGCGCCGATGAAGCCGAAGCCCCGGTGCTCGCGCACGCCCTGCCAGATCAGCCACGCCCCGCCGATCTCGGTGACAGCGGCGACGACGAACAGCGCGAGTGAGCGAGCGATCTCCATCCGCCGACGGTAGGCGGCCTCCGGCAGCTGACGGCGTGACATTCGAGTCGACGCTGCGCTGCTACGAGGACATCGGCCTGCTGCCCCCGGCCGATCGCACGGCCGCGGGCTACCTCGTTGACGACGACGCAACTGGGCTGCCGGCTCGAAGAGATCACCGATCTCGCGGAGGTCGTGGGATACCAACCAGTGCGCCCCGATCAAGCACCGGGCTCCGCTACCTCGTAGCCGCCAAGCTGGCCGAGACCCGAGGGTCTCCGGGCCAAACGCGCCAAAGCGCAGAATGCGTCTACTAATGGGAGTTAGTGGACGCATTGTTGGCCGCTTTCGCACCGTTACTCAGATGACCCCGGTCGCGCCGGCGGGCAGGATGTGCTCTGGTAGGGTCCTCGAGGAGGGCAGACGAGCATACAAAGCTCCGAAGCGGGCTGGGTCGGGGGAGCGGGTGCGACGAGCGACGGCGATAGTGGTCTTCCTTCTGGTGGGAGCGTTCTGGCCCCTGCCGGTCTCTCCGGCCGCGGCCCAGGACCGGGGGCCGTGCTACCCGCCGCCGTGCGCCACCGAGGCCCCCCAGCCGGTCAGCGCCGTGGTCGGGCCGGCGCCGGTCGCCGGCGGCCCGGCCACCGAGCCCGACCACCGGTCGCCCGTGCCGTTCGTGGCCATGGGGCTGCTGGCCGTCGCCGGGTCGCTGACCGTGGTCGGCCTGCGCCGGCGTAGCCACATCGTGCGCCGCAACGCCCCCGCCCCGGGCCCCCCAGCCCGGATCCAGACCCGGGACCCGGCGCTCCTGCCCGCATCCGCATCCGGGGCCGAGTCGTCGGTCCCCTCCCACGCCGCCCCGCAGGCGACGCCCCAGGCCGCCCTGCGATCGTCGCTGCTCTGAAGATCCTCGTCACCGGAGGGGCCGGGTTCATCGGCTCCAACCTGGCCGACGCCTTCCTGGCCGACGGCCACGAGGTGCGGGTCCTCGACGACCTGTCCACCGGCTTCGCCGAGAACGTCCCCGGCCGGGCCGAGCTGATCGAGGCCGGTGTGGCCGACCGCGAGGCGGTGGTGACGGCGGTCGACGGGGCCGAGCTGGTCGTCCACCTGGCCGCCCACCGGGCCGTGCTGCGGTCGGTGGAGGACCCGCTGGCCACCGACACCGCCAACACCCACGGCACCCTCACCGTGCTCAAGTCGGCGGTCGACGCCGGCGTCCGCCGGGTGGTCTACGCCTCGTCCAGCAGCATCTACGGCCTCGACCCGCCCATGCCCACCCCGGAGACCGCGCCGGCCCGGCCCCTGTCGCCCTACGGGGTCTCCAAGCTGGCGGGGGAGCACTACAGCCGGGTGTTCGCCCAGCTGTACGGGCTGGAGACGGTGTCCTTCCGGTACTTCAACGTCTTCGGGCCCCGGCAGCGACCGGACTCGGCCTACGCCGCCGTCATCCCGCTGTTCATCGTGGCGTTGACCCGGGGCGAGGCCCCGGTCGTCCACGGCGACGGTGGGCAGCGCCGGGCGTTCACCTACATCGACGACGTGGTGGCCGCCAACCTGGCCGCCGCCGCCGCCCCGGCCGAGGTGTGCGCCGGGCAGGTGTACAACATCGCCAATGACGATAGCCACACCCTGCTGGAGCTGCTCGACGTGCTGGGGCGGATCCTGGGCGTGACCCCGGCCCCCACCCACGTCGACCCCCGTCCCGGCGACATCCGCAACAGCCGGGCCGACATCGCCGCGGCCCGGGCCGCCCTGGGCTTCGAGCCCCGCACCGGCTTCGAGGAGGGGCTGCGGCGGGCGGTGGACTGGTTCCGGTGCAGGGAGCAGCGGTAGCGGGCGACGTCACCACCTGGCGGGATCTCCACCGCCTGGCCCAGGCCGAGATGGGTGCCCGGGAAGCGTGGTTCGTGCTGGAGCGGGCCTCGGGGCACGACCGGGCCGGGCTCGTCCCCCGCCTGGGCGACGCCGTGCCGGCGCGGATCGTGACGTTCGTCGAGGACATGGTCCGCCGCCGCCGGGCCGGGGAGCCCCTGCAGTACGTGCTGGGCATCTGGGCCTTCCGCCACCTGGAGCTGGTGGTCGACCGCCGGGTCCTGATCCCCCGGCCGGAGACCGAGGCGGTGGTCGACGTGGCCCTGGCCGAGCTGCGCCGGCTGGAGCGCCCCCAGCCCCTGGCCGTCGACCTGGGCACCGGCTCGGGCGCCATCGCCCTGTCGGTGGCCCTGGAGGTGCCGTCCGCCCGGGTGTGGGGCACGGACCGGTCCGACGCCGCCCTGGCCGTGGCCCGGGCCAACCTGGCCGGCATGGGCGCCACCGTGGCCACCCGGGTCCGCCTGGCCCAAGGCCACTGGTTCGCCGCCCTGCCGGGCGAGCTGCGCCGGAAGATCGACCTGGTGGTGGCCAACCCGCCCTACGTGGCCGACGGCGAGGTGCTGCCCGCCGAGGTGGCCGGCTGGGAGCCCCGGGCCGCCCTGTACGCCGGGCCCACCGGGCTGGAGGCGGTGGCCGAGATCGTGGCCGGGGCCGCCACCTGGCTGCGGCGCCCGGGCGCGGTCGTGGTCGAGATCGCCCCCCACCAGGCGGGTGCGGCCGCCGACCTGGCGGAGGCCGCCGGCTTCTACCGGGTCGACGTCCGCCCGGACCTCACCGGCCGCCTCCGGGCCCTCGTGGGTAGGCTCGAGGCGTGATCGTTCCCGCGGTCGGCGAGCCCCCGCCGCCGACCGCCATCCTCCAGGCGGTTCGGGCCCTGGCCCAGGGCCAGCCCATCGGCATCCCCACCGACACTGTCTACGGGCTGGCCGTCGACCCCTTCCGCCCCGGGGCCGCCGACCGGCTGTTCGCGGCCAAGCGCCGGCCCCGCGACGTCAACCTGCCCCTGCTGGTCACGGGTGTCGACCAGGCCCTGTCCGTGTCCACCGCGGTGCCCGACCTGGCCCTGGAGCTGATGGAGCGCTACTGGCCCGGCCCGCTCACCATCGTCATCCCGGCCAAGCCCGGCCTGGGCGCCGACCTGGGCGAGGACGAGCTGACCGTGGGGGTGCGCAGCCCCGCCCATCCCGTGCCCCAGGCCCTGTGCGCCGCCGCCGGGCCGCTGGCCACCACCAGCGCCAACCGCCACGGGGAACCGCCCCTGTGCCACGCCGGCGAGGTGGCCGAGCGGTTCGGCGACGCCGTCCCCATCGTCCTCGACGGTGGCGTGTGTTCGGCCAGCCCGTCGACCGTGGTCGACTGCACCGGCCGGGAGCTCAAGCTCCTGCGAGAGGGCCGGATCCCGTGGGGCGAGCTGCAGGCCGTCGCCGGTTGAGCAGCCCGCCCACCGGCGGGCGCCGCTCCTCGGTCGCCGCCGGCTCGGCGCCCGGGTTCGTCGCCTTCCGGGCGCGGGCCTTGGCCGGCGCCGCCCGCCCCTTCGGTGCCGCGGTGCTTGCCGCGCGCCCCTTCGGCGCCGCGGTGCTGGCCGCGCGCCCCTTCGGTGCCGCGGTGCTTGCCGGGCGCACCTTCGGTGCGCCGAGGGCGTCGAGCCGGGCCCGGATCTCGGCCATCTGGCGGTCCGAGCGGGCCACCGCGGCCTCGACCGTGGCGGCCAGCGGCTGGAGCTGCTTGGTGATCGACGCCTTGAGGGCCCGGGTCCGGGCCGCCTCCCGCTCCTCGGCCATCTCCACGTAGGCGGCCAGCTCGGCCACCGCGGCCGACACGGGCCGGAGCTGGCGGCTGACCGAGGCCTTGAGCGACTCCAGGCGGGCCGCCCCCTCCAGCCGGGCGTCCTCGGTGTTCACCTCGGCGGTGACCTCGACCCGGCGGAGGAGCTCGCGCATGCCGTCCATCACCGCGGCGTTGGACAGCTCCGAGGACTCGACCGTGGCCCGTACGTCGTCGAGGGTGGCGCCCACGACGTCGGCCAGGCTGTCGGACTGGTCGGCCAGGGCCTTGGCCGCGGCCTCGCCGGCCAGCTCGGGGAGCGACTCGGCGACCATGACCACCCGCAGCTCGGCCTCACGGGAGTCGAGCAGCTCGGCCAGCATGGCCTGCTGGCGGGTGACGGTGCTGACCACGGCGTGGAGCTCGTTGCGCAGCTCACCGAAGGCGTCCTCGAACCACTGGAGGATCTCGGTGCGGGAGTCGGCGGCGTTGCCGGGCGGACGGGCCGACTGGGGCGGCGGTGGAGGCGGGGGCGGCGGGGCACTGTGGCCGCTGTGGCCGTTGCTGGCCGCGCCGGTGGGGGGCGCCTGGGCCTGCGAGGGCCGGGCGCCGGCGGCCAGCGCCCGCACCCGGGGGGCGTTGATGGCCGGGGCCAGGGTCAGGGCCACCGGTCGGGGCCCGCGCGCCCAGACCTCGGGGCAGCCGTCGAACTGTCCCTGGCAGACCACGCCGCACTCCGGACAGGCGCAGGCCCGCTCCCCCGCCACCATGGGATGACCGCAACCCTCACGGATCTGGGAGCCGAACTCATGGCAACGGCCCATTCGGTCAATGCTACAGGGAGGGCCGTCGAAACCGGCGCGCCTTCGGCGCGGAACTCCGGCGTGTGCTAAGCGGCGGTGGGCGTCGCCGGCCCGGACACCACAGGAGCGCCCCAGCCGTGGGCGTTGTGGGCGTAGACCACGATGGTGTAGCTCCGGCCGTTGGTGAGGCCGGTCACCGCACCCCGGCTGCAGGCGGCGCAGGCGGTGGCGTACAGCCCGGTGTAGCCGTTGGCGTCGAATGCGAACATGCCGTACAGGTCGATCGCCGAGCCGGAGTTGGCGGCCGGCGTCCAGGACACCCCCACCGACCCGTCGCCCCGGGTGACGGCGACGTGGCCGGGCGGGCCCGGGGCGCCCGCCACCACCCAGTCGTTGACGACCGGCGTGCCCCAGCCGTTGGGGTTGTGGGCGTACAGCAGGGCGTAGTACGTCCGGCCGTTGGTCAGGCCCGTCACCGTGGCCGTGGTGCAGGCGGCGCAGACCCAGGTGTAGAGGCCGGTGTAGCCGTTGGCGTCGTAGACGAACATGCCGTACCCGTCGATCGCCGTGCCGGGGTTGGTCGGGGCCCGCCATGTCGCGGTCATCGACGCGTTGGCGGGGGTGACCCCGACCAGGGTGGGCGCCCCCGGCACGGCGGCGACGGTGACCCACCGCGAGAGCCCGGGCTCGCCCCAGCCCGCACCGTTGTGCCCGTAGACGGTCACGTAGTACTGCCGGCCGTTGACCAGGCCGGTGAGGGTGGCGGCCCGGCACGTGGCGCAGGCCGTCACGAAGCGGTTGGTGTAGCCGGCCGCGTCCCAGGCGAACACCCCGTAGCCGTCCACCGCTGGGCCGGATGCGGCCGGGCCCCACGTCACGTCGATGGCGCCGTCGCGGGCGGTGGCCGTCACCGCGGTGGGAGGTTCCGGCGCAGTGGCGGTGGGTGGCGGCGTCGACGTCGAGGTCATCCGGCCGAAGACCTGCACGCCGATGAACACGTTGGCCAGGGCCGCCCCGCCGCCGGTCCACGTCCCGCCCGGGGCGGTGCGCCAGGAGCCGATGCCCAGATGGGTGAAGTCCCGGTTCAGGATGTTGGCCCGGTGGCCGGGGCTGGCCATGAGGTCGTTGGTCAGGCGCTGGGCGGCGACCAGGGGATCGGTCGTGGCGTTCATCCAGGCGATGTTCTCGGCGAAGCCCGAGGTCCGGATGCCGGCCGCGCCCAGCATGGCGGAGACGCCCTGGGTGCCGCAGCCGAGGATGGTGTGGCTGAAGTAGTTCCGGGCGCCCATGTCGGCCGCTCGACCCGGCACGGGGAACCCGCAGCCGTCATAGCGGCCGTCGCCGGCCACCGCGGCGAGGGCGGGCGACCACTGGACGGCCGGCACGCCGGCTGCGGCCCGGTGCTGGTTGACCAGCTCGAGCATCTTCGACGCCAAGCCGCCATCGTCGGCCGCCGCCGCCGGTGCGGGGGCGACGACGACGGCCATGGCCGCCGCCATCATGGCGACACTGAGCACCAGCCGGACCAGCCACGACTCCCGGGCAACGCTGTGAGTAGGCATGTTGCCACTCTGCGTCGGCAGACGGCGGCGAAAACTTGAGCCCCCCCGGCTGCGGGGGCGGAGACCCTAGGGGTGGATCTCCACGGGGACGCCCAGGGGGAGGGTGCCGGCCAGCAAGGTGATGGCCTGGTTGCTGATCCGGATGCAGCCGTGGCTCACGTCGCGGCCCAGGCCCGAGGGGTCGTTGGTGCCGTGGATGCCGAACTGCCCGTCGCCCCCACCGAACTCGAACAGCACCTCGGAGAAGCCGGACAGGCCGTAGGCGTACGGCCCGTAGGGACCGCCGGGGTCGGGGTTGCCGGCCCGGTCCACCGGCTCGAAGAGCTCCTTGATGTAGTAGAGGCCACCGGGCGTCGGCGCGTCCGCGGTCCCGACCCCGATCGGCTCGGACACGAGGACCTCGGTCCCCTGGTAGGCGGTCAGCCGGTGGGCGCCGAGCTCGACCACGATCCGGAA
>JBOGIE010000164.1:0-6701 GCA_050742435.1 Acidimicrobiales bacterium
GCCCCGGCCAGGGCCGACTCCACGGCCGAGCGGAGCGCCCCCGGATCGGCCGGATAGAAGGTGCCGGCGACCGCAGGCGGGCGCACTCGCATCGTCCTCACCGCCTCACCCCGGACAGCCGGACCGCCATCCGCCTCGGTCCCCACCCCCCGGCCGGTCCGTCGAACACCCCCGGCAGGCGGGTGCCGCACTCGGTGCAGTCGCCGCCGTCGGTCAAGCGGTAGGCGCCCAGGGCGTACCAGTCCCGCTCCACCACCACCGTCCCGCAGCCCGGGCAGTAGGTGCTCGACCCATCGCTGTCGTGGACGTTGCCCGTGTAGGCGAACCGCACCCCGTTGGCCACGGCGATGCTGCGGGCCCGGGTGAGCGTCTCGGGCGGCGTGGCCGGGCGGTCCATCATCTTGAAGTCGGGATGGAAGGCGGTGAAGTGGACGGGGACGTCGGGCCCCAGGTCCTCCACGACCCACGAGGTCATGGCGTGCAGCTCCTCGTCGGAGTCGTTCAGGCCGGGGATGAGCAGGTTGGTGATCTCGAACCAGACCGAGGTCTCGTGGCGCAGGTACCGCAGGGTGTCCTTGACCGCCTCGAGCCGGGCGCCGCAGGTGTGCCGGTAGAACTCCTCGCTGAAGGCCTTGAGGTCGACATTGGCCGCGTCCATGTGGGCGTAGAACTCGGCGCGGGGCTCCTCGCAGACGTAGCCGGCGGTGACGGCCACCGCCTTGAGGCCGGCCTGGTGGCAGGCGTCGGCCACGTCGATGGCGTACTCGTGGAAGATGACCGGGTCGTTGTAGGTGAAGGCCACGCTCCGGCAGCCGAGCTCCCGGGCGGTGCGGGCCAGGGCCTCCGACGACGCGGCGTCGGCCAGGGTGTCGATCTCCTTGGACTTGGAGATGTCCCAGTTCTGGCAGAACCGGCAGGCCAGGTTGCAACCGGCGGTGCCGAAGGACAGCACCGAGGACCCGGGCAGGAAGTGGTTGAGCGGCTTCTTCTCGATCGGGTCGACGCAGAACCCCGACGAGCGCCCGTAGCTGGTGAGGACCACCTGGTCGTCGAGCCGGGCCCGGACGAAGCACACGCCGCGCTGGCCCTCACGCAGCTTGCAGGCGCGGGGGCAGACGTCGCACTGGATGCGCCCGTCGTCGAGGGGGTGCCAGTACGTGGTGGGCACGGTGAAGCCGTCCCACGCCGGAGCCCGATCGGACGCGTCGGTCCGGGCGTTGACCTCCATCTCCACTCTTCAACATTCCCGCCCGGAGCCGGATTCCTACCTTCCCACTATCCTGGGCGGGAACGGAGGAGGTGCGACGTGCACGACCCAAGGCTCCGACCAGTCGAGCGCAGGGTGCTCCACATGACCGAGCAGGGTCTCGACGACGCCGAGATCGGCCGCCGGTTCCGCCGCAGCCCGGAGTGGACGGCACGGGTCCGGGAGATGTCGACGATCCCCCGGCCGGACGGGCACCACCTGCGGGGCGACGTCCTCCGCCCCATCGAGCGCCGGGTGCTGCGCTGGCGGGCGTCGGGCGTCGACTACGACGAGCTGTCGCCCCGCTTCCGGCGCAGCCCCGACTTCCTGCGCCAGGTGGAGGCCCTGGCCCGGTACCGCTTACGGGCCTGAGCGGCGACGCTCGGCCCTACGCCCCCATCCCCACACCCTGGGCCCGCTGGAGGCTCTTCCCCTCGCTCTGGAGGGCGGGGGCCACCATGACCTCGGCCTTCTGGAACTCCTTGACCGTCTCGTAGCCGCACGTCGCCATCGACGTCTTCAGCGCCCCGAACAGGTTGAGGCGACCGTCGTTCTCGTGGGCCGGGCCGGTCAGGATCTCCTTGAGCGTGCCGCGGGGCGTGGTGCGCACCCGGGCCCCCCGGGGAAGCGTGGGGTGGAAGGTGGCCATGCCCCAGTGGAAGCCCCGACCGGGCGCCTCGTGGGCCGCGGCCAGCGGCGAGGCGATCATGACCGCGTCGGCGCCGCAGGCGATGGCCTTGGCGATGTCGCCCCCGGTGCTCATCCCCCCGTCGGCGATCACGTGGACGTAGACGCCGGTCTCATCCAGGTGGCGCATCCGGGCGCCGGCGGCGTCGGCGATGGCCGTGGCCTGGGGGACGCCCAGCCCGAGCACCGCCCGGGTGGTGCAGGCGTGGCCGGGGCCGACGCCGACGAGGATGCCCACCGCGCCGGTGCGCATGAGCTGGAGCGCGCTCTTGTACGACGCACAGCCCCCCACGATCACCGGGATCTCCAGCTCGCGTACGTACCGCTTGAGGTTGAGGGGCTCGACGGTCTTGGAGACGTGCTCGGCCGAGACGACCGTGCCCTGGATGACGAGCAGGTCGAGCTCGGACTCGAGGACGGCCTTGGTCAACTGCATGGTGCGCTGGGGGGTGACGGAGGCGCAGGACACCACACCCGCCTCCTTGATCTCGGCGATCCGGCGCCCGACCAGCTCCTCCTTGATCGGCTCGGAGTAGATCTCCTGCATGCGCAGGGTGGCCTTCTCGGTGTCGAGCGAGGCGATCTCGTCGAGCAGGGGCTCGGGGTCGTCGTAGCGGGTCCACAGCCCTTCCAGGTTGAGGACGCCCACCCCGCCCAGCTGGCCGATGGCGATGGCGGTGGCCGGGCTCACCACGCCGTCCATGGCCGACGCCATGAGCGGCAGGTCGAAGCGAAAGGCGTCGATCTCCCACGAGATGTCGCAGTCCTCGGGGTCGCGGGTCCGGCGGCTGGGGACGATGGCGATGTCGTCGAATCCGTACGCCCGCCGGCCTGACTTCCCGATGCCTATCTCGATCTCAGCCATTGGCTGAGAATACCGGGGCCGCGCCCCCTGCATGTGGGTACCGTCCGGTGGTGCGGGGCATCGGCACCGTCGTCAACGTGATCACCGTCGTGGCCGGGACGGTGGCCGGCGTGCTGCTCGGCAGCCGGCTACCCGAGCGGCTGCGGGTCGCCGTCCTGCAGGCGGTGGGCCTGGTCACGCTGGTGATCGGGACCGACGACGCGCTGGCCACCCGCAACGTCGTCTTCCCCCTCGTGTCGCTCATCCTGGGGGCGGCGATCGGCGAGGCCCTGCGCATCGAGGACCGGCTGGAGGGCCTCGGGCAGCGCATCCGGCGCCGGTTCGAGCGAGGTCCCGACGAGGACAGCCGCTTCGTCGAGGGCTTCGTGGCCGCCAGCCTGCTGTTCTGCGTGGGGCCGCTCACCATCCTCGGCTCCATCCGGGACGGCCTGGGCGGCGCCGACCACGCCCAGCTCCTGCTGGTGAAGCCGGCGCTGGACGGGATCGTCTCGGTGGCGTTCGCGTCGGTCCTGGGCTGGGGCGTGGGGTTCAGCGCCCTGACCATCGTGGCCGTCCAGGGCACGCTCACCCTGGCCGCAGGGGTCGCCGACCACCTCCTCAGCGATCGCATGGTGATCGAGATGAGCGCCACCGGGGGCATCATGGTGATCGGCATCGGCCTGCGCCTGCTCGAGATCAGGAAGGTGCCGGTGGCCTCGTTCCTGCCCGCCCTGGTGATCGCCCCGGTGGCCGTGGCCCTGTTCGCCCGCTAGCCGGCCCCACCCGACGTGAGGGGCCTACAGCGACTCGGACGACGCGGCCAGGTCGGCCTGGGCCTCGGCCGAGGCCTCGAGGAACTCCCGCATCCCGGCGATCTTGAGGTTGCTCATGACCCGGCCGGGCGGGGTGTCGCCTCGCTCCCACTCCATCCAGGCCACGAGGAGCTTGGCCGGATCCGGCGGCGGTCGTTCGTCCACCACCTCACACTAGCCTCGGCCCATGGGGATCGAGATCGAGGTCAGCTCCGCCCGCTGCATCGCCTCGAAGGCCTGCGTCCACGCCGCCGAAGGAGTCTTCGAGGTCGTCGACGGGGTGGCCCGGGTGATCGACCCCCGGGCCGCGTCCCTCGAGGACATCATCGAGGCGGCCGAGGAGT
This sequence comes from Acidimicrobiales bacterium, assembly GCA_050742435.1. Classification (GTDB taxonomy): domain Bacteria; phylum Actinomycetota; class Acidimicrobiia; order Acidimicrobiales; family AC-14; genus CADCTB01. The sequence goes on from JBOGIE010000164.1 coordinate 3,934, forward strand.
GCCCGACCGGGGCCATCAACGTGCGAAAGGACGGCCGGCAGCTGTAGCAGCTGGCCGGCCGTCCTTCGGAAGGCGTGAACGACGGTTAGCGGCGCATCGAGCTGAACGAGCTGGCCTGGGCCGCCCGGTTGGGGATCGGGATGGGCGGCTCGTCCTCGGGCACGTCGGTGATCAGGCACTCGGTGGTGAGGGCCATGGCCGCCACCGACGCCGCGTTCTGGAGGGCCGAGCGGGTGACCTTGGCCGGGTCGATGACACCGGCCTTGAACAGATCCTCGAACTCGCCGGTGAGGGCGTTGAGGCCGACCGGGCCGGTCTCCCGCTGCACCTGGCGGACGGTGATCATGCCCTCCAGCCCGGCGTTGAGGGCGATCCAGCGCAGCGGCTCCTCGAGGGCGCGGGAGACGAGCTTGGCGCCCGTGGCCTCGTCGCCCTCCAGCTCCAGCTTGTCGACCGCCTCGCGGGCCCGGACCAGGGCGGTGCCCCCACCGGGGACGATGCCCTCCTCGATGGCCGCCCGGGTGGCCGAGAGGGCGTCTTCGATGCGGTGCTTCTTCTCCTTGAGCTCGACCTCGGTGGCCGCGCCGACCCGGATGACCGCCACCCCGCCGGCCAGCTTGGCCAGCCGCTCCTGCAGCTTCTCGCGGTCCCAGTCCGACTCGGACTCCTCGATCTCCCGGCGGATCTGGGCGATCCGGCGCTCGACCTCCTTGGAATCGCCGCCACCGTCGACGATGGTGGTGTCGTCCTTGTTGATCGTGACCTTCCGGGCCGTGCCGAGCTGGTCGAGGGTGACGTTCTCCAGCTTGGCGCCGACCTCGCTCGACAGCAGGGTGGCACCGGTGAGGACGGCCAGGTCCTGGAGCATGTTGCGCCGGCGCTCGCCGAACCCGGGGGCCTTGACCGCGGCGGACGTGAACGTGCCCCGCAGCTTGTTGACGACCAGGGTGGCGAGAGCCTCGCCCTCCACGTCCTCGGCGATGATCAGCAGGGGCTTGCTGGCCTGCATGACCTTCTCGAGCACAGGCACCAGGTCGGCCACCGCGCTGATCTTCTGGTTGATGAGCAGGATGTAGGGGTCGTCGAGGACGACCTCCTGGCGCTCGGGGTCGGTGACGAAGTGGGGCGACAGGAACCCCTTGTCGAACTGCATCCCCTCGGCGAACTCCAGCTCCATGCCGAAGGTGTTCGACTCCTCGACGGTGACCACGCCGTCCTTGCCCACCTTGTCGATGGCGTCGGCGATCACCTCGCCGATGGAGGTGTCGGCGGCCGAGATGGACGCCACCTGGGCGACCTCGGACCGGTCGTCGACCTCCTTGGCCTGGGCGGCCACCGACTCCACGGCCGCGGCCACCGCCTTGTCGATCCCCCGCTTGAGGGCCAGGGGCGAGGCGCCGGCGGTCACGTTGCGCAGGCCCTCGTGGACCATGGCCTGGGCCAGCACGGTGGCGGTGGTGGTGCCGTCGCCGGCGATGTCGTTGGTCTTGATGGCGACCTCACGCACCAGCTGGGCGCCCATGTTCTCGTACGGGTCCTCGAGCTGGATCTCCCGGGCGATGGTGACGCCGTCGTTGGTGATGGTCGGTACGCCGAACTTCTTCTCCAGGACGACGTTGCGGCCGCGCGGGCCCAGGGTGACCTTGACCGAGTTGGCCAGCTTGTCGACCCCGGCCTCCAGCGATCGACGCGCATCGTCGCCGAACTTCAGCATCTTGGGCATGAGGACCTACTTCTTGTCGGCGATGGCGAGGACGTCGCGGCTCGAGAGGATGAGCAGGTCCTCACCGTCGACCGTGATCTCGGTGCCGCCGTACTTGCTGTAGACGACGATGTCGCCCACCTTGACGTCGAGCGGGATGACCTCGCCGGACTGCTCCGAGCGCCGGCCGGGGCCCACGGCGAGTACCTCGCCCTGCTGGGGCTTCTCCTTGGCCGTGTCGGGGATGACGAGTCCGCTGACGGTGGTCTGCTCCGCCTCGGCGGGACGGACGACGATGCGGTCGTCGAGGGGCCTGAGGTTCATGCTGGGTCGACCTCCATAGGGCGAAATGGCGTTAGCACTCTCATGTATCGAGTGCTAACGATAGCCGCGGCCCTGCGGAACAGCAACCGGCACGCCAACCCGAACTGGTGACGCTCGACCGCGCCAGGCGCCGTTCAGCGTCACCAGTTGCGAGTCAGACCAGGCGGAGGTTGGGGTTGGCGCCGATTTCGAGCGACGTGGGGCCGTCGGCCTGGTAGCGCCACCACGCGGCGGCGGCCACCATGGCCGCGTTGTCGGTGCACATGGAGCGGCTGGGCAGGAAGCAGCCCAGGCCCTCGCTGGTGCAGAGGTCGAGCACGCGCTCCCGCAGCAGGGAGTTGGCGGCCACCCCGCCGCCCAGGCAGATCCCGGTGGCGCCCGTCTCGGCCGCCGCCCGCTTGGCCTTGGCGACCAGCACGTCGACCACCGCGGCCTGGAAGGAGGCGGCCACGTCGGCCACGGGGGTCTCGGGGTTGTCCCGCACGTACCGGATGACCGCGGTCTTCAGCCCGCTCAGGGAGAAGTCGTAGCCTTCCAGCATGGCCCGGGGGAAGGTGACCGCCGTCGGGTCACCGGCGAGTGCCACCCGGTCGATCACCGGGCCGCCCGGGTAGCCGAGGCCCATGACCCGGGCCACCTTGTCGAACGCCTCCCCGACGGCGTCGTCGACCGTGGTGCCCAGCAGGCGGTAGCGACCGTGGTCTTCCATGTGGACGAGCATGGTGTGGCCGCCCGAGACGAG
>JBOGIE010000165.1:0-6699 GCA_050742435.1 Acidimicrobiales bacterium
GCGGGATCGACGCGTCCAACCTGGCCATCGTCGGCCACGACGTCGGCGGGCTGATCGCCATGCGGGTGGCGGCCACCGACGACAAGGTCAAGCGGGTGGTCCTGCTGTCCACCCCGGGCCGGCCGATGGTCGACGTGATGGCCGGCAACTTCGAGTCGTCGTTCGGCCCGGAGTCGGCCGAGGCCTTCCGCGGCACCATCGGCACCCTCCTCTCAACCGGCGCCCTGCCCGAACGGGCCGCCATCCGCCCCGAGCACCAGCCGGTGCTCCCCCTTGGCCAGGACCGCGTCCTGCGCGAGGTCTACGCCACGGACCCGGCGGTCGAGATGGCCAAGCTCAGCGTGCCCACGCTGATCGTGACCGGCAGCCAGTCCACCATGGTCGACGGGACCGACGGCGAGCGGCTCCGGGCCGCCCTCCCGTCGGCCCAGACCGTCACCGCCGACGCCACCGCCACCCTCCAGCGGATCACCGCCGCCCTGCCCCAGTCCTTCGACCCCAACGACCACCGGGCCCACGGCGGCGGCCGCCCGCCCGACACCGCCACCCGGGACCAGGCCACCGTCGACCGGATCACCGCCTTCCTCAGCTCGAAGAACGGCGGACCCCGCCAGTAGGTTCGCCGGCCATGAGAACCTTCGACGTCCTCGTGGTCGGGGGCGGCTTCGGTGGCGCGACCGTCGCCGCCCACCTGGAGCCCCTCCTGGCCGCACGGGGCCGGCCGGGCGGGCCCCGCGTCCTCCTCGTCGCCCCCGAGAACCACCTGCTGTTCGCGCCCCTGCTCCCCGAGGCGGCCTCGGGCACCATCGAGCCCCGCCACGCCGTCATCCCGCTGCGGGAGATGCTGCACCGCACCCAGCTGCTCATCGGCGAGGTCACCAGCATCGACATGGAGGCCAGGACCGCGGTGGCCGAGGACCTGACCGGCACCCGCCACGAGATCTCCTGGGGCCAGCTGGTGCTGTCGCCCGGCTCGGTGCCGAGCGTGATCGCGGTGCCCGGCCTGGTCGAGCACGCGGTGGGCTTCAAGACCCTCCCCGACGCCATCTGGCTGCGCAACCGGGTCCTGCGCCAGCTGGAGACGGCCGACGCCACCCTCGACCCCGTCCGCCGGCGGGAGCTGCTGACGTTCACCTTCGTCGGCGGCGGCTACGCCGGGGTGGAGGCCCTGGCCGAGATGGAGTCCCTGGTCCGCGACGCCCTGCACACCTATCCCGGCCTCAGCCGCCACGACCTGCGGTGGGTGCTGGTCGAGGCCCGCGACTCGCTCCTGCCCGGCCTCGACCCCAAGCTGGCCCGCTACACCGAGAACAACCTGCGCCAGCGGGGGGTCGAGGTGCTGCTGGAGACCCGGCTGGAGAGCTGCGTCGACCGCATCGTCGTCCTCTCCGGCCACGGCATCCCGCCTTACGTCTCCGAGACCATCGTCTGGGCCACCGGCCAGCGCCCGTCCCCCCTCGTGTCGGGTCTGGGCCTGGACACCGACGAGGCCGGTCGGCTGATCGTCGACGACCAGATCCGCGCCCCCGGCCGGCCCGACGTCTTCGCCCTGGGCGACGCCGCCGCCGTGCCCGACCCGGACGGGGGCATCTGCCCGGGCACCGCCCAGCACGCGGTGCGCCAGGCCAGGGTGTGTGCCCAGAACGTGGCCGCCGCCCTGGGGGTGGGCGAGCCGACCACCTTTCGGTACCGCAACCGGGGCTTGGCCGTGACCCTCGGCCGCAACCAGGGGACGGCCCAGGTGTTCGGGTTCACCTTCACCGGCCTCGTCGCCTGGCTGATGGGCCGCTCCTACCACCTGCTGATGATGCCGGGGCTGGCCCGCAAGGTCCGGGTGGTCGCCGACTGGACCACCGCCATGCTCTTCCCCCGGGACCTCTCCCAGCTGGGGGCCCTGGGCCGGCGGATCCCGCTCCAGTGAGCGACGTCGTCAGGCGGCCGGGCTCAGGCTGACCCACGTCTGGTTGACGGCCGAGGGGTGGGGCTCGGCCAGCGTGACCCCCTGGCGCATGGCGTAGACGTGGAACACCCCGGCCAGGGGGAGGATCAGGAACTCCTGGTTGACCAGGACCTGGGTCATGGCCGCCGCCGCCCGCTGGACCTCCTCCCTGGTGGTGGCGGCGGCCGACTGGGCGGCCAGGGCCTGGTAGGCGGGATCGGCGACGTCGCGGTTGGCCAGGAGGAACGCCGGGTTGGCATCGTTCTGGTTCGGGGTGGCCAGCTCGACGTCGTGGTCGCGCTGGCGGTTCTGCTCGGCGGTGCGGATGTCGAACGCCTTCTTGACGTTGGCCTGGATGCCGACGTCCTTGAGCTGGCCGGCGACGAAGCGCAGCGCCTCCTCGGGCACGGCCTGGCCCCCGATGAGGGTGAGGTCGAGGCGGCGGGGGCCGTTCACCCGCGTCCCGTCCGGCCCCGGCTTCCAGCCGGCGTCGTCGAGCATCCGGCGGGCCTGGGCCGGGTCGAAGCGGGACGGCTCCACCGACGAGGCGGCGGCGCCCAGCACCGCGGACGGCGACATCCACCGCCCGGACTCCCCGTTGCCGCCCAGCACCTCGGCCACGTACCGGTCCGGGTCCAGGGCCAGCGAGACGGCCTGGCGCACGCCCCGGTCGGAGCCCAGCGACGAGGCGGTGTTGAACGACAGGACCTGGGTGGCGCCCGGGCGGGCCCGCACCACGGTCAGGCCGGGGTCGGCCTCCAGCCGGGCCACCTGGTTGCGGGGCACGCCGGTCACCATGTCGAGCTCGCCGTCCCGCAAGGCCTGGAGCCGCCCGTCGGGGTCGGGCATGAACCGGAAGGTGAGGCGGGCCGCTCGTGGCCTGGCGCCCCAGTACCCGTCGTACCGCTCGACCACCACCCGCTGGCGGGGCTGGTAGTCGACCACCCTGAACGGCCCCGTCCCCACCGGGGGGTTGGCGTCGTTGTGGCCGTCCTTGGGGACGATCGGCGCCTCCGGGTGGACGACCTGCTCGGGGAGGCGGAGGTTGGGGGACGTCGAGACGAAGTCGACGGTGAGGTCGTCGACCTTCTCCACCCGGTCGAGGGTGGTGGTCACCGACCGCAGCAGGCCGGTCCGGCCCGTCCACGACCACACCACGTCGTCGGCGCCGAACGGGCGGCCGTCGTGGAACCGGACGCCCGGGCGCAGGTGGAAACGCCACGTGGTCGGGTTGACCAGCTCCCAGCGCTCGGCCAGACCGGGACGGACGGTGTAGTCCGGGCCGAGGGACAGCAGCGGCTCGTACACCCCGACGTTGAGCTCCCCGGCGGCGAAGTGCCTTGCCGTGGGCCCCTCACCGGTCAGGGGCCAGATGTCCTCGCCCACGGCGATGCGAACCTCGCCCGGTTGCGCCGGGGCTCGGGCGGACGGGTCGTCGCCGCCGCCCCCGCCGCCCGAGCAGGCCGCGGCCAGGACGGCGACGACCAGCGTCCACAGTCGCACTCGTGCCCCGATGAGCGGGGATGGTAGGGCAGCGGCCGGTACCGTGAGGGGTGTCGATCCTGGGCCGGGCCCGTCAGCTGCTCCAAGAGGTCGTCGAGCCCGCGGTCTTCGGGCCGGTCGCCGCCCTGGAGATCAGCGCCCGCCACTTGCCCGGCGAGCCGGTGGCGTACGAGGAGGCGGTGGCGGGACGGTTCGAGCCCTTCGACCTGGGCGGCGCCTGGGGACCGTCGTGGGGCACCACCTGGTTCCGGCTCCGGGGCGACGTGCCGCCGGCCTGGGCCGGCGAGGAGGTGGCCCTGCGGTTCGAGATGACGGCGCCGGCCGAGGGGCTGCTGTGGTGCGACGGTGCCCCAGTGGTCGGCCTGTCCTGGCTCCGGCCGGACGCGGTCGTGCTGCGCCGGGCCGAGGCGCTGGAGCGCGTCGACGTGTACGTGGAGGCGGCGGCCAACCCGCCGGTACCGGCCCACGACGCCGGCATCGACTGGCCCCTGCTCCTCGCCGATCCGGGGGGCCCGCCCCGCTTCGCCGTGACCCGCTGCCAGCTGGCGGTGCGCCGGCGCGACGTCTACGCCCTGGCCTGCGACCTCCGCATGGTCCTCCAGCTGGCATACGCCGCCGAGAGCGGGCCGACCGACTTCGCCCTGCTCGAGGCCCTGGCCGCCATGTTGGCCGCCGTCGACCACGACGACGTGGCGGGCAGCGCCGGCGCGGCGCGGGACGCCCTGGCCGGGGTCCTGGCCCGGCCCCCGGCCGAGCCCGCCCACCGCGTCAGCGCCGTGGGCCACGCCCACGTCGACACCGCCTGGCTGTGGCCCCTGCGGGAGACGGTCCGCAAGTGCGCCCGCAGCTTCGCCAACGCCGTCGCCCTCATGGAGGAGTACCCGGAGTTCGGGTTCGTCGGCTCGGCTGCCCAACACCTGGCCTGGGTCGAGGAGCGCTACCCGGAGCTGTTCGACCGCATCCGCCGCCGGGTGGCCGCCGGCCAGTTCCAGCCGGTCGGGGGCATGTGGGTCGAGCCCGACTGCAACCTGCCCTCCGGTGAGTCGCTCGTCCGCCAGATCGTCCACGGCCAGCGGTGGTACCTCAGCCGCTTCGGTCAGGAGTGCCGTGAGGCCTGGCTGCCCGACGGGTTCGGCTTCCCGGCCAGCCTCCCCCAGATCCTCGCCCACGGGGGCATGGGCTGGTTCGTCACCCAGAAGCTGTCCTGGAACGAGGTCAACCGCTTTCCTCACCACACGTTCTGGTGGGAGGGGCTCGACGGGAGCCGGGTGCGGGCCCACTTCCCGCCGGCCGACACCTACAACGGCAACATGTCCCTGACCGAGCTCCTGCGGGCGCCCGCCGTCCCGGACGCCGGACCGGTGTCGCTCTACCCGTTCGGCCACGGGGACGGGGGCGGCGGCCCGACCCGGGACATGGTGGAAGCGGCCCGGCGGGCGGGCGACGTCGCCGGCGCACCCCGGGTGGTGATGGAGCCCCTGGCCGAGTTCTTCGCCGCCGTGGAGGCCGATCCCACGCCGCTACCGGTCTGGACCGGCGACCTCTACCTGGAGAAGCACCGGGGCACCTTCACCAGCCAGGCCCGCGTCAAGCTCGGCAACCGCCGTTGCGAGCAGGCCCTGGCCGCCGCCGAGCTGTGGTCCACCGTCCGCCCGGACGGGGCGCGGTGGCCGGCCGAGGACCTCGACCGGGCCTGGAAGCTGCTCCTCGTGAACCAGTTCCACGACATCCTCCCCGGGTCGGCCATCCACTGGGTGTACCGGGACGCGGCCGCCGACCATGCCGAGGTCCGGTCCACCGCCGGGCGCCTGGTGGACGACTCCCTGGCCGCCCTGGCCGCCGCCGTGGACACGTCGGGGGTGGCCGAGCCGGCCGTCGCCTTCAACCCCACCCCGTACGCCCGGGAGGGCGTCCCGGCTCTGGGCTACGCCGTGGTCGACCTTGCTGCGACCGCTGTCGCCGAGCCGGTCGCCGTGGGCCACGGGTGGATCGCCAACGATCATCTGCGGGTCGAGTGGGACGTCGCCGGCCGGCTCACCTCGATCCTGGACCTCGACCACGACCGGGAGGTCCTCGCCCCCGGCCGGGCGGGCAACGTCTTCCACCTCCACCACGACCGGCCGGCCGAGTACGACGCCTGGGACGTCGACCGCAGCTACCTCGACGACTACGAGGAGCTGGGCGGGCCGGTGACCATCGAGCTGCTCGCCTCCGCCGTGCGGTTCCGGCGGACGTTCGGCGGCTCCTCGATCGACCAGACCATGGTGCTGCGTCCCGGCTCACGGCGCCTGGACTTCGTCACCGAGGTGGACTGGCACGAGCGCCACCGCTTCCTCAAGGTCGCCTTTCCGGTGGCCGTCCACACCGACCGGGCGACGTACGAGATCCAGTTCGGCCACGTCAGCCGGCCCACCCACGAGAACACGTCGTGGGAACAGGCCCGCTTCGAGGTCTGCGCCCACCGCTGGGCCGACCTGTCCGAGGCCGGCTACGGGGTCGCCCTCCTCAACGACTGCAAGTACGGCTACGACGTGCGGCGCAACGTCATGCGCCTCTCCTTGCTGCGGGCGCCCACCGCCCCCGACCCCGAGTGCGACCAGGGCCACCACCGCTTCACCTACGCCCTGTACCCCCACGCCGGCGACCCCTTCACCGGCGGGGTCCTGTACGAGGCCTCAGCCCTGAACACGCCCCTCACGGTCCTCCCCGTCGCCCCCCACCCCGGTCCCCTGCCGCCCTCGATGTCGTTCGTCTCCGTCGACGACCCCGCCTTCGTGGTGGTGGCGGTCAAGCGGGCCGACGACGGCAGCGGCGACATCGTGGTCCGGGGCCACGAGTCCCACGGCGGGCATCGCCGCGCCCGCCTCCACGTCGCCCTGCCCTTCACCCGGGCCTCCCGCACCGACCTGCTCGAGCGCCCGGGCCAGGCGCTTCAGGTCGACGGCTCCGACGTCTGCCTCCCCCTCCGCCCCTTCGAGCTGGTGACCGTCCGCCTTACCACCCCCTCTGCGAACCGGTGACACCTGGTGCGACATACGACACCAGCGGTCACCAGTTCGGCGTCGGTGGGAGGGGCTACACGAAGCGGGGCTCGGCCATGCGGGCCAGGCTCTCGTGCTTGTGGACCCGCTCGTCGTGGCCGATCTGGCGGAAGAGGTCGGCCAGGGAGGCGAAGGCGCCGTACTCCTTGGTGAAGGGGCCCTCGTAGGGGGTGGTCTCCCACTCGGGGTTCTCCTGCACGAGGAGGGCGTACTCGT
>JBOGIE010000166.1:0-6688 GCA_050742435.1 Acidimicrobiales bacterium
CGCCCTCCGCGACCAGCTGGAGTCGAAGGACACGTCGTTCGTCTACCTGGCCCGCAAGGTGGAGGACGGGGTGGCCGAGGCCGTGGCCGGCCTCGAGCTGGCCGGCGTCCAGCTGCTCGAGGAGCCCATGCGCATCGTGCCGTCCGACACCCTGGCCGGGCCGGTCCTGGGCCAGGTCGGCGTGGACGACGAGGGCCTGTCCGGGCTGGAACTGCAGTACGAGGAGGCCCTGAGCGGGACGGCGGGCGAGCTGCTGGTCGAGCGCGACGCGGGCGGCAACGACATCGCCGCCGGCCTACGCGAGCTGACCCCGTCGGTCCGCGGCGACAACCTGGTCCTCACCCTCGACCGGGCCATGCAGTACGAGACCGAGCGGCTGCTGGCCGAGTCGATCGTGTCGTCGAAGGCCAAGGGCGGCATCGCCGTGGTCATGGACCCCATGACCGGCGAGATCCTGGCCATGGCCAACCTGGTGGTGGAGAAGCCGGGGACGGCCCCCGTCCCCCCGGCCGACAACATGGCCGTCACCCGGGTCTTCGAGCCCGGCTCCACCAACAAGGTGGTCACCATCTCCGCCGCCCTGGAGGAGGGCGTGGTCAACACGTCGACCCGCATGAACGTGGCCGACACCCTGCCGGTGGCCGACGTCGTCTTCCACGACTCCGAACCCCACCCGCTCATGTGGTGGGCGACGGCCGACATCCTGGCCCACTCGTCCAACGTGGGCACCATCCAGATCGCCCAGCGCCTGGGCAAGAAGGAGATCGACCGCTACCTGCGGGCCTTCGGGCTGGCCGACGCCACCGAGCTGGACTTCCCGGGCGAGTCCGGGGGCCTGCTGCCCGACCCGGACGAGTGGTCGGGGACGTCGATGGGCAGCATCCCCATCGGCCAGGGGGTGGCCGTCACCACCGTGCAGATGCTGAGCGCCTACAACACCATCGCCAACCGGGGAACGTACGTCGCCCCGAGCCTGGTCAAGGGGACGGTCGACGCCACCGGCAAGATGACCCCGTCCCAGGTGCCGGCCACCTCCCGGGTGGTGTCGGAGGCCACCGCCGGCGAGGTCAGCCGCATGCTCACCAAGGCGGTGGAGATCGGGACCGGCACCGCCGCTCAGATCGAGGGCTACACCGTGGCCGGCAAGACCGGCACGGCCCGCAAGCCCTCGGAGACCAAGGCCGGATACAGCGACAACTACATGGCCAGCTTCGTGGGCTTCTTCCCGGCCGAGGCCCCGCGCCTGTCGGCCATCGTCGTCCTCGACGAGCCCACCCCGTACTACGGCGGCGTGGTGGCGGCGCCGGTGTTCGCCGCCCTGGGCAGCTTCGGGATCCGCCACTTCGGCATCCCTTCGTCCACGGCCCCGGCCCGTGCGACTGCAGCCGCCGCCGGCCCGGCCACTACGCTCGGGACTTCACCGACGACGAGACCATAGGGACTGCGTGCGACTCAGTCGGCTACTCGGCGACGTCGAGGTGCGCTCTCTCCGGGGCGACCCGGAAGCCGCCGAGATCGTGGCCGTCGCCCAGAATGCGGACAGCGTGGTCCCGGGCGCCCTGTTCTGCTGCGTGCCGGGGACCCGGGCCGACGGGCACGACTTCGCGCCCCAGGCCGTGGCCGGCGGGGCCGTCGCCCTCCTGGTCCAGCGCTTCCTCGACCTGGACGTTCCCCAGGTCCTGGTCGACGACGTACGCCCGGCCATGGCCCGGGTGGCCGCCGCCCTCTTCGACCACCCGTCGCGCCGCATGGCCGTGGTCGGCGTGACCGGCACCAACGGGAAGACGACCACCACCCACTTCCTCCGCGCCGTGCTCGAGGCGGATGGCCGCCGGGCGGCGGTGATCGGCACCCTCTCTGGCAGTACTTCCCGCTCCGGGGGCCGCTCGGGCCCTGGAACAACCCCGGCGGCCCCCGAGCTGCAGTCCCACCTGGCCGAGCTGGCCGGGGAGGGGTTCGAGGCGGTGGCCATGGAGGTCAGCTCCCACGCCCTGGTCCAGCACCGGGTGGACGGGGTGCGTTTCGCGGTGGCGGTGTTCACCAACCTCAGCCAGGACCACCTGGACTTCCACGGGACCATGGAGGAGTACTTCGAGGCCAAGGCGTCGCTGTTCGACCCGGCGCGGACCGAGGTGGCCGTGGTCAACGCCGACGACCCCTGGGGGCGGCTCCTCCTGGACGAGGCCCGCCTGCCCACCCGCCACTACTCCATGGCCGAGGCCGTCGAGCTCCAGCTCGAGCGCACCGGCAGCACCTTCCGCTGGGAGGGCAAGCCGATCCGCCTGCGGCTGCCCGGCACGGCCAACGTCTCCAACGCCCTGGCCGCGGCTGCCGCCGCCCGGGAGCTGGGCGTGGGCCCTCGGGCGGTGGCCGAGGGGCTCTCCAACCTGGCGTCCGTCCCCGGGCGCAACGAGGCGGTGGAGCGGGGCCAGCCGTTCTCCGTGCTGGTCGACTACGCCCACACCCCCGACGCCCTGGAGCACGCCCTGGGCGACGCCCGCCGCATCGCCGGCTCCGGCCGGGTGCTGGTCGTCTTCGGCTGCGGTGGCGACCGCGACCGGGCCAAGCGCCCGCTCATGGGCGAGGTGGCCACCCGCCTGGCCGACCTGGCCGTCCTCACCTCCGACAACCCCCGCAGCGAGGACCCGCAGGCGATCATCGACGACGTCCGCCGGGGGGTGCAACGCCAAGCGGCCCTCGTGGTCGAGCCCGATCGCAGAGCCGCCATCGCCCGGGCCCTGACAGAGGCAAGGCCCGGGGATGTCGTCATCCTGGCCGGCAAAGGCCACGAAACGACCCAGACCATAGGGAACCAGGTCGTCCCGTTCGACGACCGAGCCGTCGCCGCCGAGCTCCTAGGGGAAATGTCCGCCGCGGGCGCGGGGGGCGCGGGGTCGGGTTCCGGCGCAGCCGGGCCGAAGGCCCGGAGGACGGCCGGCGGTGGGGGAGGGGCCCCCACCGCTTCGGAGGAGGCCGGGGATGGGGCCCCGGCCGGGAAAACAACATGGTCGCCCTCCTGATCGCGGGGGCGACCGCCCTCCTCGCCGCCATCCTGGGCACGCCGATCCTGATCCGGTCCTTCCAGGCCCGGGGCGTGGGCCAGCAGATCCGCGACGACGGGCCCCAGGGCCACTTCACCAAGGCGGGCACACCCACCATGGGTGGGATCGCCATCGTCGGCGCGGTGGTGATCGGCTACGTGGCCAGCCACGTCTACACCGGCGCGGTCTTCACCGCGGCCGGGGTGCTGGTCATCCTGGCCGTGGTCGGGGCCGCGGGGGTGGGCCTGCTCGACGACTGGATCAAGATCTCGCGGCAGCGCAGCCTGGGCCTCAACAAGTCGGCCAAGACCATCGCCCTGGTCCTGGTGTTCGTGGTCTTCGCCGCCCTGGCCGTCTACCGGGCCAAGGTCAACACCGACCTCTCCTTCGCCCGCCCGCTGGAGATCGGCCTGGCCAACCCCCTCTACATCGTCTGGGCCGTGCTCATCCTCCTGGCCATCGCCAACGCGGTGAACCTCTCCGACGGCCTGGACGGCCTGGCCGCGGGGTCGGCCATGTACGGCTTCGGCGCCTTCGTCTTCATCGCCTTCTGGCAGTTCCGCCACCCCGAGTGCTACCGGCTGGGGCCGGCCCTGGACCTGTCGCTGGTGGCCGCGGCCATGGCCGGCAGCTGCGCCGGCTTCCTGTGGTGGAACGCGGCGCCGGCCAAGATCTTCATGGGCGACACCGGCTCCCTGGCCCTGGGGTCCGGGCTGGGCGCCCTGGCCCTGACCACCAACACCCACCTCCTGCTGCCCGTGGTCGGGGGGCTGTTCGTGATGATCACCATGTCGGTGGTCATCCAGGTCGCCGTCTTCCAGGCCTTCCACCGCCGGGTCTTCCGGATGGCGCCCATCCACCACCACTTCGAGCTGGTGGGCTGGCCGGAGACCACGGTGATCGTGCGTTTCTGGATCCTGGCCTCGCTGTGCACGGCGGTGGCCGTCGGCCTCTTCTACGCCGACTTCCTACAAAGCGGTTGCAGGGGAGCGAGCCTTGGCTGAGCAACTGACCGTACCGGCCTCCGAACCGGCGCCCGCCGCCGCGCCCACGCCTCGGGTGGCCGAGCGGGCGCTGGTCGTCGGCATGGGACGGAGCGGGCAGGCGGTGGCCCGCCACCTCCTCGTGCGGGGGACCAGCGTGGCCGTGGTCGACGACGACCCGAGCGACGACGCCCGCGCCGCGGCGGCCGCCCTCGGCCTGGTCCTGGTCGAGCGGCCCGACCTCGAGGCCTTGGCCGACATGGTGGTGCGGGCCGACGTCATCGTGCCCAGCCCCGGCGTCCCCGCCTCCCACCCGGTCTACGCCCTGGCCCGGGCGGCCGGCGTGCCGGTGCGGGGCGAGGTCGAGCTGGCCTCCCGCTGGTCGGTCTGCCCCCTGGTGGCGGTCACCGGCACCAACGGCAAGACCACGGTGACCAGCCTGGTGGCCGAGATGCTGGCCGGGTCCGGCGTGGCGTCGATCGCCGCCGGCAACATCGGCCTGCCCCTGTGCGACGCGGTGGCCGACGGGAACCTCGACGTCGTGGTGGCCGAGGTCTCCTCGTTCCAGCTGGCCTTCGCCGAGTCCTTCCGGCCGGCGGTGGCCGTGTGGCTCAACGTCGCTCCCGACCACCTCGACTGGCACGGTGGCCTCGACGCCTACGTGGCGGCCAAGGCCCGCATCTGGGCCCAGCAGGGCCCGGGCGACGTGGCCGTGGTCAACGCCGACGACCCCCTGGTCATGGCCCACGCCGCGACCGCGCCCTCCCGGGTGGTCACCTTCGGCCTGAGCGCCGAGGGGGCCGACTTCACCGTGGCCGACGGCTGGCTGCGGGGCCCGGACGGCCCGCTGGCCGAGGTGGCCACCCTTTCCCGCACCCTGCCCCACGACCTGTCCAACGCCCTGGCCGCCTCGGCTGCCGCCCTGGCCGCCGGGGCCACGGCGGAGGGGGTCAAGGCCGCCCTGGGCGGCTTCGCCCCGCTGCCCCACCGGCTCACGCTCGTGGCCTACGCCGACGGCGTGCGCTGGTACGACGATTCCAAGGCCACCAACCCCCACGCCGCGGTGGCCGCCGTCCGTGGCTTCGAGTCGGTCGTGCTGCTGGCCGGAGGGCGCAACAAGGGCCTCGACCTGTCCGAGCTGGGCCAGGTCGCCGACCACGTCCGGGCCGTGGTGGCCATCGGCGAGGCCGCCTCCCAGGTGGTCGACGCCTTCGCCGGCCGCCGGCCCGTCCACGTGGCCGGGTCCATGCCCGAGGCCGTGGCCGCCGCGGCCGCGGCGGCCCAGCCGGGCGACGTCGTCCTGCTGTCGCCGGGCTGTGCCTCCTTCGACTGGTACCGCTCCTACGCCGAGCGCGGCGACGACTTCGCTCGCGCCGTGCATGCCCACCTGGAGGCCCGTCATGCCGGTTGAGACCCCCACCCGCCAGGCGCGGCCCGCGGCGCCCGGCGGACCCGCCACCGGCGACTCGGGCTGGCTGCTGCTGGCCGCGGTGGTGGCCATGCTCTGCACCATGGGGCTGATGATGGTGCTCTCGGCCTCGTCGGTGGAGGCCCTGCGCAGCTACGGCGGGGCGTGGGTGTTCTTCCAGCGCCAGGCCGTCTGGGTGGCCCTGGGCGCCCTGGCCCTGGCCGGCACCGCGTCCCTGGACTACCGCCGCTGGCGCAAGGCGGTCATCCCCCTGCTGGGTGTGTCCTTCGCCCTCCTGGTCCTCGTCCTGGTGCCCGGCGTGGGCATCACCGCCGGCGGGTCGTCGCGCTGGCTGGGCACCGACTCCCTGCGGGTCCAGCCCTCGGAGCTGGCCAAGCTGGCCGTCCTCCTCTTCGGGGCCGACCTGCTGGCCCGCCGGGCCGACCTGGTGGGCGACTGGCGCCACGTCATGCGGCCCCTGCTGGTGACCGCCGGCCTGTTCGCCGGCCTCGTCCTGCTCCAGCCCGACATGGGCACGGCCATGCTCATGGTCGTCGTCGTCCTCGTCCTCCTCTTCGTGGGTGGGGTGCCCCTCCTGCCCATGGCCGGCCTGGGCGTGGTCACGGGCGTGTCGGCCGTCTTCCTGGCCAAGGCCGAGAGCTACCGCTGGGCCCGGGTGGCGTCGTTCCGCGACCCCTTCGACGACTTCTCGAACACCGGGTACCAGGTGGCCCAGTCGCTGGTCGCCCTGGGCACCGGGCACGTGGGCGGCGTGGGCCTGGGCGCCAGCCGGGCCAAGTGGGGCTTCCTGCCCAACGCCCACACCGACTTCATCTTCGCCATCGTGGGCGAGGAGCTGGGCCTGATCGGCACCTTCCTCGTGGTCGGCCTGTTCGTGACCTTCGCCATCCTCGGCGTGCGTACCGCCCTGCGGGCGCCCGACCGCTTCGGGTCGCTGGTCGCCGCGGGGGTCACGGCCTGGGTGTGCGCCCAGGCGGTGGTCAACATGGGCGCGGTCACCAGCCTCCTGCCGGTGACGGGCGTGCCCCTGCCGTTCGTGTCGTTCGGGGGGTCGTCGCTGGTCGTGACCATGGCCGCCACCGGCATCCTCATCAACATCGCCCGCCAGTCGCGACCCGCGGCCCCGCCCGGGCCCGCTCCCGCCGCCGCCCGTTGACCGGAACGTGGGCCGTCATCGCCGGGGGCGGGACCGCCGGCCACGTCGTGCCCGGCCTGGCCGTGGCCCGGGCCCTGGT
>JBOGIE010000167.1:0-6688 GCA_050742435.1 Acidimicrobiales bacterium
AGGGCGACGAAGGTGACGCTGCCGGCGATCACCGAGATCAGGAGGTTGCCCATCACGTAGCCGGTGAGGGCGCGGGCGCAGTCGGCGGCCACCGTGCACACCCGCTCGCGCCGTGGTGGGTCGAGGACGCTGACCGTGGCCCTCAGCATGTCGGGCCCGTACAGGATCATCATGAGCGACAGGACCAGGACGGTGAGCAGGGACACCACGCCGCCCAGGACCCGGCCGGCCACCCTGAGGGCCCCGCCACCGGCATTGGCCAGGCTGCTCTCGATGCTCTGCTGGGCGTCGCGCAGCCGTTGGTCGAGGTCGTAGCGATCGACCAGCTCCCCGATCGGCCCCCGGCCCTCACGGGCGTCGGCCACGTAGGTGGGGAGGTTGTCGGCGAATTCGCGACCTTCCTCGACCAGCGGGCTGATGAAGAGGTAGAGGAGGCCGCCGACGACCGCCAGGCCCACCACGTAGACGATGGCCGTCGACATGCCGCGGCTGACGTGGAGCTTGCGGCGGACCAGGTCGACGGCGGGGGTGAGGACGACGGCGAAGAACGCCGAGACGATCAGCAGGCTCTCGATGTGGGCCAGCAGGACGATCAGGCGCAGGGTGAGGTACGTGGCCAGGACCAGGCCGATGGTGACCAGGATGGTGCGCACGGGAACGGGTGTGCGCTCCTCGGCCATGCGCCGAGCGTAGTGAGTTGGTCTGCGGGTCTCCGCCGACCGGGCGCTACTGTTCCGCTCTGACATGGGACAGCTGATCACCGTCACCAGGAAGCCGTCGATGCGGCCCGACGTCCTCATCTTCGAGCTCAACCGCAGCCTCACCGGCATGGGGCACGAGCGCTACCGGTCTGCCGACGAGGTCGTGCGCAACCGGCCGGTCGACGAGCTGGCGCGGCGGCTGTTCGCGGTGGAGGGGGTGCAGGCGGTCCACGTGTATTCGAACATCGTGACCATCGACGTGGCCCTCAGCGCCAAGCCCGAGGGCTTCGAGGACATCATCCGGGGGCTGTTCACCTACTACCGCCCGGGCGTGGAGGTGG
Source organism: Acidimicrobiales bacterium (assembly GCA_050742435.1). Classification (GTDB taxonomy): domain Bacteria; phylum Actinomycetota; class Acidimicrobiia; order Acidimicrobiales; family AC-14; genus CADCTB01. The sequence goes on from JBOGIE010000167.1 coordinate 1,043, forward strand.
CCGAGCCCACGGCCTAGACGTAGGCGAACATATGTTCGTCTAGACTGCGGTCCGTGGCCCTCGCCGTCGCTGCCGCACAGGATCTGGCTCGTCCGGTGGCCATGGCCGGCGACCGGCTGCTGCCGGTGCTGGCCCCGATCGAGCCGCTGTTCCCGGCCCGGGGGCTGCGCCGGGGGTCGGTGGTGGCCGTGTCGGGGTCGACCTCGCTCTCCCTGTCCGTGCTGGCCGCGGCGTCGGAGCAGGGGTCGTGGTGCGCGGCGGTGGGCTTCCCGTCGCTCGGGATGGCCGCCGCCGCCGAGCTCGGGGTGGTGCTGGAGCGGTTCCCACTGGTGCCGTCGCCCGGGCGGTCCTCGGGCGCCGGAGGCTGGGCCTGGGTGGTGGCCGCCCTGCTCGATGCGTGCGACGTGGTGCTGGCCCGGCCGCCGGCGCACGTGAAGGCGGCCGACGCCCGCCGCCTCACCGCCCGGGTGCGGGAGCGGGGGTCGGTCCTGGTCGTGTCGGGCGGGAGGTGGCCGGAGCCGGCCGAGGTGCAGCTCACGGTGGCCGCTGCGGCGTGGGAGGGCGTGGGCCGGGGCCACGGCCGGCTCCGGGGCCGGCGGGTGGAGGTGGTCGCCGGCGGTCGGGGGGCGGCGGCCCGGGAGCGGCGGGTGTCGCTGTGGCTGCCGCATCCCGAGGGGGGCGTCCGGTCGGAGGTCCAGGAGGTGGTCGATGAGCGGCGTGCGCACGCTCGTCGTGTGGTGTCCTGACTGGCCGGTGGTGGCCGCCGGGCAGTGCGGGGTGCCGTCGGCCGTGCTGGCCGGTGGCCGGGTGGTGGCCTGTTCGGCGCCGGCGAGGGCCGAGGGGGTGGCCCGGGGGCTGCGCCGTCGCCAGGCCGAGGCCCGCTGCCCCGGGCTGGTGGTGGTCGACCACGACCCGGCCCTCGACGCCCGGGCCTTCGAGCCGGTGGTGGCCGCCGTCGCCGCCTTCACGCCCGAGGTGGAGGTCGTCCGCCCGGGGGTGTGCGCGGTCGCCACCCGGGGTCCGTCGCGCTACTTCGGGGGCGACGAGGCCCTGGTCGCCCGGGTGGCGGCTGCCGTCGACCAGGCGTCGCCCGAGGGTGGGCCGGCGTGCCGGGTGGGCGTGGCCGACGGGCCGTTCGCCGCCGAGCGGGCGGCCCGGCAGGGGGTGGTCGTCCCTCCGGGGGAGAGCGCGTCGTTCCTCGGGGGTTTCCCGGTGTCGACGTTGTCGTTCCGTTCGGCCCCGGAGGCCGACGCCGACGTCGAGCTGGCCGACCTGTTCGGGCGCCTGGGCATCCGTACCTTGGGCCAGCTGGCCGCCCTGCCCGCGGCTGCGGTGCTGGCCCGCTTCGGGTCCGAGGGGGCCGTCGCCCACCGGCTGGCCCGCGGCCTCGACGAGCGCCCGCTGACGGCGCGGGTCCCTCCGCCGGATGTGGCCGTGGCCGCCGAGCTCGACCCGCCCGCCGAGCGCCTGGAGACCGCCGCCTTCGTGGCCAAGAGCCTGGCCGACCGGCTCCACGACAGCCTGGCCGTCCAAGGGTTGAGCGCCACGCTGGTGCTGGTGGAGGCGGAATGGGAGCACGGCGAGCGCCTGGGTCGGCGCTGGCGCCTGGACGCCGGCGCGGCCGGGTCACGGGCCGGGGCGCTGGCCGAGCGGGTGCGGTGGCAACTGGACGGGTGGATGACCGGGGCCTCCGTGGACCGGCCGTCCGGGGGGCTCACCCTCCTGCGCCTGGTACCCGAGGAGGTCCGGGCCGGCGACGGCCGCCAGCTCGGATTCTGGGGGGGCGACCGGGCCGCGGCCGAACGGGTGGCCCGGTCCCTGGCGCGGGTCCAGGGCATGCTCGGGCCCGAGGCGGTGGTCATCGCCGTGCCCGCCGGGGGCCGCAGCCCGGCCGAACAGGTCCGCCTGGTGCCGTGGGGGGAGTCGCTCGCTCGGGGGGACACGGGCACGGGATCGGTCCCGGGCCCGGGCCAGCCGTGGCCCGGGCGGATCCCGCCGCCCTCCCCGGCCACCGTCCACGCCGTCCTTATCCCGGCCGAGGTGGCCGACGCCCGCCTGTCCGTGGCCGGTGGGCCATGGTCGGCGGTCACGGCGTGGGCCGGTCCGTGGCCGGTGGACGAGCAGTGGTGGGACGACGCCGCCTCCCGCCACCGGGCCCGCTGGCAGGTGCTGACCGTCGACGGGAACGCCCATCTCCTGTCGCAGGAAGGGGACCGCTGGGAGGTGGAAGCCACGTACGACTAGGTGCTAGGTGCGGTCTGCATCTATTGAAATCGCCGTCAGTCAGCCGGTAAACCGGCTGGGAGCTTTTCTGCATGGGGGATATGGGATGAGAACGATGACCCGGCGATTACTGGCAGCCGGCGCCCTCGGGATGATGGTCGGGGCATGCGGTTCGGAGACGAACGGGCCGATCAACGCCGCCGCCGCCGTCCAGGTGAACCGCTTGGAGCAGGTGCTACCCCTGACCCGTGACGAGGAAGCACCCGCCCTCCTCGTCGACAAGGACGACTCCAACACCATCTACCTGGCCTACTCCGACATGACCAGCGGCGCCTGCAAGTTCGCCGTGTCCACGGACCGGGGAGCCACGTGGCGGCAGGAGGCCGCGCCCCGGCTCGAGCCCTACACCCAGAACTGCGCCATGGGCTACGCCACGTCGCAGAACATCCGCACCGAGCTGAAGCAGTCTCCGGACGGGACGATCTACAACGTGTTCCAGGCCAACGCGCCCGACAAGAACGGGTCCCGCAGCGTGCTGCTCGGTCGGTCCCAGGACGGGGGGCGGTCGTGGCAGACCGTCGCCATCGACCCGGGGGCCCGGGCGCCCGAGCCGGGCGTCGAGATGGAGGTCAACTTCGAGGGCCACATCGCCTGGGACCCTGAGAATCCGCGTCGGATGTACGCCATGTGGCGACGGTCGTTCAACCGGTTCCCCGAGTCGAAGCCCACCCGTCCCTACATGTCAATCTCGGACGATGCCGGGGCCACATGGTCGCCACCCCGGCTGATGTTCGAACGCAACAACGGGTTCGACGGGCCGCGGCCGGTGGTGGTGGGGGACCGGCTGTTCGCCTTCTGGCGTGAGTCGGCGCCCCCCACGCCCACCGGTGGCTCCGCCCCGCTCCCGTCGCCCCCGGTGACCCGGCTGTTCGCGTCTGTGTCCACCGATGAGGGCCGGACCTGGACCGACCACGAGATCACCAACGCCAACGACGCCAGCGAACCGATCCCGCTGTACGACGAGGAGCGACAGACGTTCTACGTGGTGTGGCATGACAACCGAGCCGAGGAGCTCGACGCCTACTTCGCCAGCTCCCAGGACGGGGTGACGTGGACCGAGCCGGTGCGGCTGAACGACGACCCTCCCGGCACAAAGTACGGCCAGCACTACCCGCAGATGTCCATGAGCGAGAACGGGCGCATCGACGTGGCCTGGTACGACTGGCGGGAGGACCCCTTCCCGCCGTCCACGGTGGGCAACGGCCAGGTGCTCAGCCTGTTCTCGAACCGCGGGAAGTTCGTCTCCGTCTACATGACCAGCTCACGGGACGGGGGTGCGAGCTGGACTCCGAACGCCCGGGTGAACGACGTCCCCATCGACCGCACCATCGGGTCGTGGATCAACAACATGGACGTCATGGCCCCGCTCGCCGTCGCCTCTTCGAACGACGGGGCCATCGTGGCCTGGTCCGACACACGGAACGGGAACGCCATCAGCAACACCCAGGACATCTTCACCACCTCGGTCACCTTCGGTGAGGCAGACGTCCGCCGCGTGACCGGCTTCCAGGCAGGTGTCGTGGGCGTGCTGCTCGGCCTGGGCCTGGCCATGTGCTTGGCCTTCTTCCTGACCCGCCGCCAGAACCCCCCGGCCTCCACCCCACCCAAGCGCATCAGCCGGGAGCCCGAACCAGTCAAATAGGGCCGTTCGCTCCCCGAGATACTTGCACTGCGAACTTGGCAGGATTTTCTGGCCTATGCCTAACAAATCTTGCCAAGTTCCCCTGCCTACCGCCCAATCACTGCCTGTATCTGCTCCACGGGGAAGTCATCGATCCGCCCCGTGGTCTGATTTGGCGGAAGGTTCCCACGCTCGTTACCCAAGCGCCAGGTTGCCGTCCAGTGAGTAGTCACGACTACATCGAACGAGCCAATGTTGAGGTAGTCATGTACAATTACGCCGTCCGGCCAAGGTTTCCCTTCCGCATGGTACGGCCCACCCTTCTCTCCATCGCCCCAGTCGACGTGATGCGTCCCGCTTGCGACGATCTCGAGAATACCGAAGACTGTGTCGCTTGCGTACGTGTACTCGACACGACCACGAGTCTCTAAGTAGGCTGATTTGCCAGTGATAGCCCTGCCGGGAGCGATTCTCGGTTGCGGCCGCGGCAATGGGATTCTGGCCCAGTGACTTAGAGCGACGGTCAGCGGAGTCTCTGCTGGTCCACTTTCTTGGGTCGCAGGCTGCTGCGGGCATGGCGGAGCCGTGTCATATAGGCTACTAACTGAACCAGGAGTTTGCTCCGTGTCAGAGAGCCCGAAGTTAGGGCGCGCTGGCGTACCTTGGGGGATATACCTGGTTTCGATGCAGGCATTTCCATTCGGATCAGCGCTGATGCGCCTGTAGGTTACGTAGACGATCCGCGGCCCAGGATCGGTTCCGACTAGTTGCGTCGAGGTTTGCGTTGGCTCTTGCCCTGGAGAAGACGTGGAGCTTTGCGGAAAGCACATGTACACGCCAGCTTCTGTGTAGAAACATGGCTTATCAATCGGAGCGGCAGCCTGAGCAGGATGGATAGGTGTAAGCGACAGGGTGATAATCGCTAGTCCACCAGCCGCAGCGGTTACGCCCCGCATGGATTAGTGGGCTGGGCGCGATCCGGCTGAACTCCGTCGTATGCGAATGCCCAGCTCGTTGGATTATGTCGATTCGGATCTCTCGAGGGGTCTAGTGGCTTCAACGCGACCCACTGCGTAGTAGCGATTGTGGAATTCTGAGTGACGTTCGAGTAGTCCCGAGTTACCTCAGCAAATATGCATGGCGGAGAGGCGACTATCAGCCTGGCTACGTGTGTAGTCTTGTTCCCAGGAGTTGGCTTGTAGTCAGCAAACATACGACGTAGGTCTTCTTGGTATGCATCGAGTTTCAACTGAAGCCACTCGTTGGTTGCGTAGAGAGCTCTGAGGCGGTCATATGCCTCCGGTGGGAAGGTCCTTGTTCGGATAAGCAGCCGAGTCACGTCACCTAAGGCAGCGTCCAATCCGGCCAGTACCCGGTTGACGTAGGCGGCGTCTATGACTTCTGGGACCGAGTAGGGGTTGGTGGTGGTTGTGGGGGCGGGTTCGGTGGCGACGGTGTTGGAGGCGGTGCCGCGGTCGGCGTCTGAGGAGGAGTTGCAGGACGCTGACGCGGTGAGGAGGAATGCTGCCAGCGCTACACGCACCGCCCTCCGTCCGCCCACTGCCGCACTGCATATCATTCCATTTCACCCGTAGCAAGGGCCGAACGTATGTTCGTCTAGACTCGGCTCATGGGGTGGACGAACCCACCGGTTCCGTGGGCCGAGCTGGAGCGGAGGTTGTCGGGGCGACCGTACAACGCCGATGGCGGCGACAGTCCGGCGTGGTCGAACCAGCGGGGGG
>JBOGIE010000168.1:0-6676 GCA_050742435.1 Acidimicrobiales bacterium
CCGCCGATCATCAGCACGCTGCCGATGGCCAGCAGGGCGGCCATGGTGCGGCCGGAGATGTTCGGGCGCACGGCGGCGACGCTGGCGATGCCCAGGATCACCACCGCCACCAGCAGGGCGATGATCCACGATGCCGTCTCCGACACGGCCAGCAGGATCCGGGACAGGAAGAAGATGACGCTGGCGATGGTGAAGAGGCCCAGCACGGGCAGGCCGATGGGCAGGAGGCTGATCTGGCGGACGGTGGACTCGGAGGCGGCCCGGGCCATCCACCCGCCCGCCGCGGCCAGGACGAGGACCAGGCCGCTCCAGGTGAACAGCGGGTGGAAGATCAGCCCGAGCAGGACCAGCCCCAGGGCCGCGCCACCCAGCACCGGCCAGCCTCCGCCGCCGGGCAGCGGGAGGGCGACCACCGGGCGCACGTCGGGAGGCGGCGCATCCGGCGCCACGACGGGCGCCATCTCGTTCTCCCGGACCGTGGACAGCATGACCCCGAGCAGGAAGGCCAGGGTGCCGACCATGAGGTACAGGATCCCGCCGAAGGTGTCGGCGGTGACGATCTTGTAGACGGCGGCGAGGAAGAGGGCGGCGCCGGCGACCGGCAGGAAGACCTTGGACGTGGGGGTGAACATCGGCGACCCCTATCCGTGCCGGCTGGCGAGGAACAGGACGGAGACCACCAGGAACCACACCACGTTCGAGTACTGCCACAGGACGGCTCCGGCCCGCAGGGCGTCGTGGCGGTCGGCGGTGAAGTGCCCGGCCAGGGTGCGGAAGGTCAGCACGAGCGTCACCACGATGGCGACCAGCAGGTGGACCAGGTGGTAGCCGATCAGGATGTCGTAGAGGGTGCCGTAGGTGTGGTCGTTGAAGCCGAAGCCGCTGCGCACGAACGCCAGCCACTCGAGGTTGGCGACGGCCAGGCCCAGGAACAGGGTGAGGATGAGGGCCATGGTCGCGTTGCGGCCGTCGTTGCGGCGGGCGGCGAAGACGCACCACTGCACCGAGAAGGCCGACATGGCGGCGGTGATGGTGATCATGGTGGGGATGTAGGTGCCGACCTGGACCCCGATCGGCGGCCAGGCCGCGGACCCCTCCTTGATGGCGAAGTAGACGGCGCACACCGCGGCCAGGACCATGGCGTCGGCGGTGACGAACATCAGGGTGCCGACGGTGGTGCTGCCCCGCCGGGGCTTGCCCGGGACGGGGCCGGGGAGCGGGTCCCCCGTGGGCAGGACGACGGGCGCCTGGCCCGAGGACGGGACGGGAAGGTTGTCGGCGGTGGCCGGGACGGCGACCATGGTCATGAGGCGGTCCCCTCGGGCACAGAGTCGGGATCGGTGCCTGGATCGCGGTCGGACCCGGTGCCCGCCGGCGCGCCCCGGGCTTGGGCGTGGGCCTGGGCGATCCGCAGGTCGAGCAGGGGCGTGTCCGAGCGGATCTCGGGCAGGGCGTCGAAGTTGTGGGCCGGCGGCGGCGAGGTCGTGGCCCACTCCAGCGTCTGGCCGCCCCACGGGTCGGCGCCCGCCGGGCGGCCGCGGCGGCCCAGGATGCTCGTTACCACGTCGAGCAGCAGCACGAGCAGGCCGAGGCCCACGATGGCCCCGCCGGCGGACACGACCAGATTCCCGAGGGCCCAGTCGTCGCCCGAGTCGTAGGTGGAGGTGTGGATCAGCATGTCCTGGACGCCCAAGAGGAGCATGCCCAGTACGGTGAGGAGCGTCCCCCCCACGATGGCGAGGATCTCCAGCTTGCCCAGGGCGTCGGACAGCCGGCGGCCCCACAGCTTCGGGGCCCAGAAGGTGAGGGCGGCGACCGCGCCGATGGTCGCGGCCCCGAAGAAGAGGGCGTGCTGCTGGCCGGTCTGCCAGTAGGTGACGTGGGCGTCGCGGCTGGCGTCGAGGGCCGAGACCACCGAGGCGGCCAGGCCCAGGCCGAGCACCGGGAGCATGCCCAGGGCCCACAGCATGGGGGTGGAGGCGAACCGCCGGCGCAGCTGGTTCCGGTCGCCCTCCTGGCCGGCGACCCGCAGGGTGACCAGCCAGTTGAGGACGAGCAGGGCGACGGGGGCGAGGACGGCCAGGGCGCCCACGATGAAGAGGGGGCGGGCCCGCTCCAGGGTCTGCACCTCGCTGGCCCATCCGGCGAAGCTCAGGACGCCGATGCCGACCAGGGCGGCCGAGGCCCGGTCGCGGCTGAACAGGCGGCGGCCGGAGAAGGTGGAGACGATCTCGCTGACCGCGCCCAGGGCGGGGATCAACAGCGCCCACAGCATCGGGTAGGCGCCGAACCAGAACAGGCGGGGCCAGAGCAGCGGGTTGCCGCCCCGACTGCCGGTGAACCCGCTGAACAGCGAGGTCCCGTAGCGGCGGTCGACGAAGAGCATGGCGAAGGCGGCGATCAGGACCGGGAGGGCGAAGAGCAGCACCGCCCCGGAGACCATGATCGACCAGCTGAAGACCGGCACCCGTCGCAGGGTGAGCCCGGGGGCCCGTAGCTGGAGGATGGTCACGATCAGATTGACGATCACCAGCACCGCGGCTACGCAGACGGCGACCAGGCCCATGAGGAGGAGGTCGGGGCCCCTTCCCGGGAGCCCCAGGCCGACGGGGATGGGATCGCTCAGCGTCCAGCCGTGGAAGACGTCGGACGCCAGCGGGGCGCAGGCCACCATGATCCCGCCGGCCAGGAACAGCCAGAACGACAGGGCGTGGAGGCGGGGGAAGGCCAGCCGGGCAGCACCGATCTGCAGGGGGACGACGGCCGAGCCGAGGCCGAGCCACACGGGCAGGAGGAACAGGAAGACCGACATCGTCCCGTGCAGGGTGAACAGCTGGCGGTAGGTGCGATCGCCGGTGATGTCGGCGTCGGGCGTGGCCAGCTGGGCCCGCATGATGAGGGCCAGGACCACGCCGGCGACCAGGAAGACCAGGGCGGCGGCCACGAACAGCGACCCGACGTACTTGTGGTCGGTGCCCTTCGGCCAGACCTCGGGGAGGGCGGCGGGGCCGGGGGGCGGGCTGCCGGACCCGCCACCCCGCTCTGAGGGCCGCTCGGGCCCGGGCGGGGCTGCTTCTTCGACCTCGGTGTCGGTCGCGGTGTCGGTCATTGCCATCCTCGCCGGACTCTATACAGACGGCCCTCGACCCTTCGAGTTGAGGGCCCGGGGGGTACGGCTAGCGTGGCCGGGCGCCTCCTCCCGCACCTGCCGCACGCCGCGCTCGGAACCTGCGCCGCTGGGCCCTCGCCGGCGGCCTGGCCACCGTCGCCGTGGCCCTGAGCCCGCCCCTCGAAGCCCGGGCCGACGCCACCCTGGCCGCCCACATGGTCCAGCACGTGGCCCTGACCATGGTGGCCGCACCGCTGCTGGCCGCCGGGCTCACCTCCATGCCCCGGGTCCATCCCCTGCTGGCCTGGCTGGCGTTCGCGGCCACCGGCTGGGCGGTCCACTTCACCCCCCTGTTCGAGGCGGCCACGGAGAGCCTGCCGGTCCACGTGTTCGAGCACGCCCTGCTCATCGGCACCGCCCTGCTCTTCTGGGCCCAGGTGGTCGGCCCAGCTCCCCGCTCTGAGGGCCGCTCGGGCCCGGGTGCGCGGCTGTCGCATCCGTTGCGCCTCCTCTACCTGGTGGTGGCCATGCCCCAGAACACCTTCCTCGCTCTGGCCATCTTTTCCAGCCGGGAGGTGCTCTACCCCCACTACCTCGACGGCGGCGACCCCCTGGGCGACCAACGCCTGGCCGGGGGGATCATGTGGGTGGCCGGCGACCTGCTCCTGCTCGTCGCCGTCCTGCTCGTGGCCGCGGCCTGGGCCCGCCACGAGGAGCGGGAGACGCGGGCTAGAGAGGAAGCAGCTGATCGGCTGCCATCGCCCCGAACAGCAGGGTGATGTAGGTGATCGAGTAGGTGAACAGGCCCATGGCCGAGTCGGGGTCGTGGCTGCGGGCCAGCTGCACCGCCTTCCAGGTGAACACCGCGCCCAGCACCAGGGCCGCGACCAGGTAGACGGGCCCCATGTCGCCCAGGGGCCACAGGGCCAGGCTCGTCGCCCACAGCACGAGGGTGTAGGCCACGATGCGCTTGGCCGTGGTGTCGAAGCTGGCCACCACCGGCAGCATGGGGACCTCGGCGGCGGCGTAGTCCTCCCGGTAGCGGATGGCCAGGGCCCAGAAGTGGGGCGGGGTCCAGGCGAAGATGATGGCGAACATGGCGAAGGGGGCGACGGCCAGCTCGTTGGTGACCGCGGCCCAGCCCACCAGCACGGGGACGGCGCCGGCCGCGCCCCCGATGACGATGTTCTGGGTCGACGTGCGCTTCAGCCACATCGTGTAGACGAGGACGTAGAACAGGGTGGCGGCGACCGCCAGCACGGCGCTGAGGGGGTTGACGACCAGGCTCAGCCACACCGCGGCGAGCAGCTCGAGGGCGACGGCGAAGATCAGGGCGTTGCGGGGGGTGATCTCCCCGGTGACCAGGGGCCGCTTCCTGGTGCGGCGCATCACCTTGTCGATGTCGCGGTCGATCACCATGTTGGTGGCGTTGGCCCCACCGGCGGCCAGGGTGCCGCCGACCAGCGTGGCCAGGATGAGCCAGGCGGCCGGCATCCCCCGCTCGGCCACGATCATGGCCGGGACGGTGGTCACCAGCAGCAGCTCGATGATCCGGGGCTTGGTGAGGGCGACGTAGGCGGCCACCCGGCTCCGGCCGGCGACCGGTCCGTCCGCGCCGGAGGGGGGAGGTGGGCTGGCCGGGAGGGCTGCAGGGACGACGGCCTCGCTCATTGCGCCCCGAGACTACGGCCACGCACCGCGAAAGGGGAAAACGGCCTGCTCAGCGGCGCCGGCGGACGGTGGTGGGGGGAGCGGGGGGCGGTGCGGTCGTCGTCGTGGTGATCGACGGGCGGGTCGCCGGGTCGCGCTGCCAGTCGGGCACGAAGTCGCCGTACCCCGATCCGCCGGCCACCTGGACCAGGGCGGTGCCGTCCAGGTTGATCACGAAGATCTTCGTGCCGCCCGAGCGGTTGCTCTGGAAGGCCAGCTTGGTGCCGTCGGGGGACCAGTTAGGAGCGTAGGCCTCGGCGTCGGTGCGGGTGACCTGGCGCTGGCCGCTGCCGTCGCTGTTCATGACCCAGATGTCGAACACGTCACCGCCGCGGGCCCGGTTGCTCTGGAAGGCGATCATGGAGCCGTCGGGCGACCACGCCGGGAGCTCGTCGAAGGACGGGTCTTCGGTGAGCCGCACGGGGTTGCCCCCGTCGGCGTTCATGACCCAGATGTCGGCGTTCTCTCCGCGGAGGCTCTGGAACGAGATGCGGCTGCCGTCCGGCGAGAAGATGGGCGAGAGGTCCGACGCCGGCTCCTGGGTGATGCGGGTCGGGTCGCTGCCGTCGGCGTTCATCACGTAGATCTCGAAGTTGCGGTCCCGCGTGCTGGAGAAGGCGATCTTCGAGCCGTCGGGCGACCACCGGCCGAACACGTCCTCGGCCGGGTTGTCGGTGAGCCTGGTCTGATTGGAGCCGTCGGCGTTCATGACGTAGATCTCGGTGTTGCCGTCGCGGTTGGACTCGAACGCGATCTTGCTGCCGTCGGGCGACCAGGACGGGTACGAGTCGACCGAGCGGCTGTCGGTGAGCTGGCGCCGGCCCGACCCGTCCGTGGCCATGACGTAGATGTCCATGTCCTCGTCACGGTCGCTGGCGAAGACGAACAGCCCCGGGCCCAGGCCGGTGGCTCGGGGGATGTCGCTCTCCCCCAGCCGCTGGAACAGCAGGATGAGCGCGCCCAGGAGGGTCACGGCGATGGCCACCCCGAGGGCGACCATGACGGGTGACGGTCGATCGTCGGAAAAGGCCGTCACCATCGGCGTCAGTCTGCCAGCACCGCGGCGGGCGTCAGGACCACCACCCTCAGCCGTCCGCGCCCCAGGAGGCGTAGGCGGGGGCGAACAGGGCCGGCATGCCGCCCGTATGGACGAAGACCGTCCTCGTCGCCGGGCCGATGACGCCGTCGCCGCGGGCGGCGATGAGCCCGGCCATGGCCTTGCCGGTGTAGACGGGATCGAGGATGAGCCCCTCGGTACGGGCGGCCAGGACCACTGCGGCCCGGCACTCCTCGGTGGCCGCGCCGTAGCCGCCGCCGACCCGGGCATGGTCGACCCGGATCTGGCCGGCCGGTGCGGGGAGGCCGGCATGGACGGCCACCTCGGCCGCCTTGGCCGGGACGCTGGTGTCGAGGTCGGGCCGGGCGCCCACGTCGACCCCGAGGACCAGGTCCAGGTCGCCCAGCCCGGCGGCCAGTCCGGCGTGGGTGCCGCCCGACCCGTCGGCCACCACGACGACCTCGATGGGACCGTCGAGGGCGGTGGCGGCCTGCTCCTTCAGCTCGGCCGCGGCCCGTACGTAGCCCAGCGCCCCCACCCGGCTGGCCCCGCCGATCGGCATGGCGTACGGGCGCCGGCCCTCGGCCGCCAGCCGCTCGGCCGTGCGGACGATGGCCGCCTCGATGGCGTAGTAGTCCATCGGGCCCTCGCGGACGTCGGACCAGACGACCTCCGGCCCGAGAAGGCTCACCAGCAGGACGTTCCCGCTGGCCGGATCCGGGCGGGGCCCGGCCATGACGACCGAGCAGTCCAGGCCCAGCCGGTTGGCCGCCGCCGCCGTCATGCGGACGTGGTTGCTC
>JBOGIE010000169.1:0-6664 GCA_050742435.1 Acidimicrobiales bacterium
CCTCGGCCGATCGCCGGCCCAGGCCGAGCCGGGCCGGGGGCGGGGCCGGAGGGGGCGGGCGGACCATGGACGCCGCCACGGCCAGGCGTTCGACGTCGGCCACGCGGGCGGCCAGCCCACTGGTGACCTCGCGCAGCTTGGCCATCTCCGAGCGCAGCTCGCCCAGTCCCCCGTCGAGCGCGGCCTGCACCTCGCCGAGGGCCGCCAGCTCGTCGTGCTGGCGCCCGGCCTGCTCGTCCACCGTGACTGTCAGCTGGTCAACCGCGGCCTGCACCTGCGCCTCCAGGGCCTGGAGGCGGAGGGCGTCGGAGGCAGCCCGGCGGGCCGCCCGCTCCGAGCGCCGTTCGAGCCGCTCGTTCAGCTGGACCTCGATCCGGGCGACGTCCTCCCTGGCTTTCTCCACCGTCGTCGAGTCGGACCACGACCGGACCATGGCGGCATCGAGGGCGGCCTGCAGGCGCTCGAGCCGCTCGGCCGCGTCGTCGGCCCGCCGGCGGGTCTCATCCACGGCTCCGACGTCGTGCTGGCGCCGGGTGGCGGCGTCGGCCAGCGCGGCGCGCAGCTCGTCGTGGCCCGCCGCGAGCCGCTCCTGCCCGCCGGCCAGCCGCTGAAGGCTCGAAGCCAGGGCCGACAGCTGGTCCTGGGCGTTCTGCACCCGACGATCGAGCACGGCGTCCCGCTCGAGCGCGCCGTCGATCGCCTCCTTGGCTTGGGACAGCCGGCGCACGTCGGCGTCCACCCCGGCCAGCTGGGCCCGCATCTGCTGCGTCTGGCGGTCGAGGGCCGCCTTCAGCTCGTTGATCCGTTCCTCGAGCGCGGTCAGCCGGCCGTCGTCCGCCGGGCGCCGGTCGACCACGTGGCCGTTCCCGAGCCCATTGGGGGCCGGCGGGTCGCTGACCCGCGCGTCACGGGCCACGGTCAGGGCCTTGGCCGTGTCGAACATCGGCGCGGTCGCCGCACGCACGCAGTCCTTGCAGATGACCTGGTGCGGCGCATGGTCGAGGTCGGCCGGCGTCAGGACCGCCGGGCCGGGTACCTCCCGGCCGCACTTGGAGCAGGCGACCAGCCGGGAGAAGTGGTGGCTGTCGGCGGGCAGGACAAGGCGGGCGGCGCGCACCTCGAAGATGGGGTCGCCCGCCGGCGTCTGGCCAACGACCTTGGGCCGCTGGTGCAGCGTGCGGAGCGCGATCCAGTTGGCTCGGTTCTGCCGCCGCGGCGAACCCGGCAAATCGGACATAACGCTTAGAGACTAGCCTGCCACTTCTCCGCCCGTTTTTCCAGCCGCCCGAGCCGGCCTGGCGTCAGCGAAGGTCGTCCAGACCGGCCAACCGGCTCTCGGCTTCCCGGAGCTGGCGCTCCAGGGCGTCCATCAGGTCAGCCGAGCCCGTCCCCTCGTCGGTCGCCCCTTCGCCGGGCTCGGCGGAGTTCGTGGCCGGCGGGCTCGGCCGTACGCCGCGCTGGGCCTTGACCGCTTCGGCCAGCCGCTGGATCGCCCCGTGCATCCGCTCCTCGAGAGCGTGCAGGCGGCCGGCCCCCATGTCGACGGACGAGGTGAGGGCGTCGATCCGGCCCTCGGTGGCGGCGACCTGGTACCCGAGCCGGTCGACCTCGGCCGCCACCCGGTCGCCGGCGTGGGTGAGGTCGTCGACCAGCGGCGCGATGGCGCCGATCCCCTGCCGGACACGCTCGTCCATGGCCGACTCCACCGATCCGAACTGCGCCCGCACCGCGTCCAGGGCCGAGGCGGTGTTGGCGGCCTGGGCCGACACCCGGGCTGCCAGGTCCTCGGTGGACGTGGTGGCCCGGGCCAGCTCGGCCCGGAGATCGGCGACGGCGGCACGGACGCCTTCCTCCAGGGCGGCGAGGCGCGCCGCGGTGGCCTCGGCCGAGGCCAGCACCTCCGCTCGCAGCTCGGCCAGGCCCTGGACCAGGGCGGCCTGGGCCCGGGCCTGCACGCCCTCGTCGCCCTTGGCCCGCCGGATGGACTCCAGCCGCTGGACGTCGGCCAGCTCGGTGATCCGCGACAGCGCGGCCCCCAACCGGTCCTCGACGGCCGCCAGCCGGGCCTCGTCGACCGAGGGCACGGCGAGCGGCTCAGGCACCGGCTCCACCTCGGCCACCTCGGGCACTGGCGCCGGCGTCGCCGGCGCGATGACCACCTCCACTTCGGGTGGCGGCTCCGGCGGAGGGGAAGGCGCGGCCGGCCCTGTTGGGTGACTGGACCCGGACACACCGGAAGCGCGCACGCACTCCTTGCAGATCACCGAGTGGGAGGGACGGTCGAGGTCCGTCACCGACAGCACGGGCGGGCCGGGCACCTCCTTCCCGCACTTCGAGCACGCCATCAGCCGGTTGAAGTGGGCGGCGTCGCCGACCAGGACCAGGCGGACCGACCGGACCTCGTAGACGGCCAGCCCGCCCGCGGTCTGGTCGACGAGCTTGGGCCGTTGGCGCAGGGTGCGCAGGCCGACCCAGTTGGCCCGTCGCTGCGGTGGCGCCTGGCTCGACGGCTCAGACATGCCACCACGGTAAACGGATTGGCGACCGCTCGCTGTCCAGGTTGTCCGACTCTCGACGCTGACCGAAGCGAAGCGAGTCTACGGGCGGCACCGGCCAGCGCGGGTGGATGCCCGTTCGCGGAGACGCGCCCCTTACGGCGCCCGGGCCAGCACCTCGTTGGAGTTGGCCGACTCGACTCCGGCGACCACCGCCCGCACCACGACGTAGAAGTCGCCGGTGAGGCTGTAGAGGGTGGCGGTGGTGCCGGTGAAGCCCGATGCCCACAGGAAGTAGCCCGAGCCCGAGGTACGCGACACGTAGGCCCGGTACTCGGTGGCCCCGGCGACCGGGTTCCACGCCAGCCCCGCGGTCGACGACGTCCGCGAAGTGATCGTGAGGCCGGTGGGCGCCGGCGACGATGACGAGGGCGGCGGCGCCGTTGTCGCCGTGGTGGCCCTGGTCGTCGTGGTGGTGGCCGGCGATGGGCCCACGGTGCCGTCGGCCCTGGCCAGCACCTGGTTGGAGTTGGCCGACTCCACTCCACCGACCACGGCCCGGACCACGACGTAGAAGTCGCCGGTGAGGCTGTAGAGGGTGGCAGTGGTGCCGGTGAAGCCCGACGCCCAGAGGAAGTAGCCGGACCCCGAGGTGCGCGACACGTAGGCCCGGTACTCGCCGGCGCCGGCCACGGCGTTCCACCGCAGCCCGACGGTCGACGCCGTACGCGACGTGACGGTGAGACCGGTCGGCGCGCCCGAGGACGATGGCGGCGCGGTGGTCATCGTGGTGGTGACTGTGGTCGTCGTCGTGGTGGTGGACGCCGACGGGCCGATGGTGCCGTCCGCCCGAGCGTGAACCTGGTTGGAGTTCGGCGACTCGACCCCGTGCACCACCGCCCGCACCACCACGTAGTAGTCCCCGGTCAGGCTGAAGAGGGTGGCGGAGCTGCCGGTGAAGCCGGACGCCCACAGGAAGTACCCCGAACCGGAGGTGGGGGACACGTACGCCCGGTACTCGCTGGCCCCGGCGACCGGGTTCCACGCCAGCCCGGCGGTCGACGACGTCCGGGACGTGATGGTGAGGCCGGTGGGCGCGGTGGTGCTCGACGAACCCGCGTAGCGCACCACGAGCTGCAGCGTGCCCGTCCTGCCCGTCAGGTCGATGGTCTCGTCGGCCGGGTCGAACCCGGCGTGGGCCGCCCCGTTCACGGTCACGCCGGACATGGTCAGCCCGGCCGGCACCCGCACCCGCAGGCTCAACCGTCTGCCCCCCAGCCGGGACGGGACGACGACCTCACCCCGCACCGTCTGGGGATCGGCGGACGGGCGCTCGATCGTGTACGTCACCGGTCCGAACTCCGACGGTGCGCCGGCGACGGAGATCTTCCTGCCCGGCTCGAGCCAGCCCCGCGGCGTGGCATGGGCCAGGCGCAGTCCCCCACCCGTCTCGTGAAGCAGCATCACCCGCAGGTGGTTGAGCACGGTAGCGTTGGTGACCGAGTTCGGCGGGTTGTTCAACTGCCGGTAGAACTCCCCGGGGACCGCCCGGACGGTGTTCCCCTCCCCGCCCACGTAGGTCCCCCGGGTGAGCCCGTGGGCCAGGTGGCCGTACAGCCCGGCGACGAGGTGATCCGGCTTGTCGTTCTGGGCCAGGAACTCGGCCAGCCCGTAGCCGTACGGCGTGTCGACGCCCGCCGTCTGGTAGCCGGCCATGGTCGACGGCGGATCCATGGTAAAGCGCACCATCCCCAGCAGCCGCGAGCCGTGGCCGGAGAGGTACTGCTCGATGCGCCGGGCCTCGTCGCCGCCCGGCTCGAACAGCCCCATGGCGACCGGGCTCTGCATGACCAGGTTCCAGTAGCTGCCGGTGTTCGTGGCCGTCAGCGGGTCGTGGGGCTGCATGCCGCTCAGGAGGCAGGGCGGGACGAACAGCGAGCCGTCGCCCAGCGTGACCTTGGAGGCGTCGATGGCGGCCCGCAGGCTCTGGCGGAGCGTGGTCACGAGCGGCCCGTACTTGGAAGCCAGGTCGCCCCGCCCCTTCGCCGACCAGGCGTCGACGATCTCGCCCATCCCCGCGTACCCGTGCGACTGGCCGTAGCTCAGGGCGTAACAGCCCGGGTCGGGGTCGGAGATGTCGCCGGCCCACAGGCCCTTCTTCAACAGGCCGTTGGGATCGGCGGCCATCTGGGCCTTGAACTCCTCCAGCCACTGCGTGAACAGCGGCGTGTAGCTGTCGAGGAAGGCGCCGTCCCTCGTGCGCAGGTAGTACTGGGCCGACGCCATGAGCTTGGCCCCCTTGAGGAGACCCTCGGTGCCGGGGCGGATCCGGGGCGCGCTGACCGTGACGTCGACCGTGCCGCTGCCGGGGGGCGCGGTGACCGAGCACGAGTACAACGAGCAGCTGCCGGCGGTCGCCGGCGCGGTGCCGAACCGGACCGTGCCTCCGGTGAGGTCGGTGCCGGTGACGGTCACCACCGTGCCACCGCCGGGCGGTCCGCCGGCCGGGCTGACCGAGGTGACCTGCGGGCCGGTGGACGGCGGCGCGGTGGAGGCGCCCGACTGCCCGGTGGCCAGGTCGGCCCACGCCAGGTTCGAGTCACCGCTCTCCGCCCCGTTGGTGACGGCGCGGACCGTGAACTCCCAGCTTCCCTGCGACAGGCCGAAGGCGGTGACGGTCGTGCCCGTGACTCCCGTGATCCACTGCAGCCACGTGCCGCCGGCCAGCGGGCGACGGGCGTAGACGCGGTACGAGCCGGCGCCGGGCACGCCGGTCCACGACAGCGCGGCCTTGCCGTCGGCGTTCCCCGGCGACGCCGGAGTCACGGTGGTCACGGCCAGGCCGGTCGGGCTGCCGGCCGCCGGCCCCACGGTGGCGGGCGGCGCAGCCGGGGGCGTGCCGGCCGTGTAGGTGTAGCGGCTGGCCGCGGAGGCGGTACTCGTCGCCGAGCCATCCGGGTGTTGCCACCAGTCCATGAGCTCGACCAGCAGCCGGCGCTCCTCGCCCGCATGCCCGTAGCGGCCGAGGGTGGCGAGGGCGTTGTACTGCTCGGCCCACGTGTACTGGTACTTGTTGCCCACGCTGTAGTTGCGGCCCATGAGCAGGTTCTGCACGAGGAGGTTGCGCTGGGCGGCCGTCACCCGCTCCTCGGGCACGGAGAACGTGGCGCCCCGGCCGAGCGTGTCGGTCCAGAACTGGCGGAGGCGGGCGCGGGCCTGGTCGTAGGTGGCGCGGTCGGCGACAAGCGCGCCGGTCAGGACACCCGGCTGGTTGAGCCGCACCAGGTACACGGTCTTCGCCCCGGCCGACACGTCAAGGGAGTACCGCACCGCCTTGGCCGCCGCGTCGTAGGTCGCCCCCGTACCCGAGAACGCCAGGTGGGTCCTGCTGTCCTTGACCAGTGCGTTGCCGCTCCGGCGCAGGTCCGCCGTCTCGTGCAGCACCTTGACGGTGGCGGTGGTCGACGTCGCCGTTCCCCGGTGGACGGTGAGGCGGATCCAGCTGACGATGTCGCCCCGGCCACCGGTCAGCGGGACGCCCGGCTGGCGCACGGCGAAGGACTCCTGGACGTGGTGGAAGCCGTCGCCGTCCACGTACTCGGTCTGCAGGATGGGGAGCCCCTCGGGCATGACCGGCTCCGGCCGGCGGCTGTGGCACGACCCGTAGCGCTCGTCGCCGGCCGCGCCCACCATGAGGGTGACGGTGTTGGGGACGCGGGCCGGATCGTCGAGGACGGTCTCCGAGTAGAACCGGGCGCCGTCGGCGGTGTGGAGGGCGAGCTCCGGTCCCGTCGCCCCGTTGGGCTGTCCCACGGCGACGTAGTGGGTGCCCACGCCCGCCAGCCCGCTGAGGTTGAGCGGCTTCAGGTAGTCCTTCATGTTGTCGTAGGTGGGGCCCTCGGGACGGGCCATGGCCTCCTCGGCCCACACGTCCCGCCTGCCGGCCAAGGCGGCGTCGACCGAGGTGCGGTAGCCGTCGCTCACGGTGAGGGGCGTGCACGTTGCCGCCGCGCCCGCCGCGCCCGCCGCGGTCGTCAGGCTTGTGGAGACCAGGCCCACCACTGCGACCATCCACGCCACGACGGCCCGCATCACCAAGGCCGCCACCATGCCATAGCCCGGTCGCGTAGGGCGGGTTGCTACGGCACGGCTTCCACCCGCACCTGGCC